>JBGPMJ010000062.1:0-9768 GCA_041486935.1 Candidatus Limnocylindria bacterium
ATGCATCAGGCGCTCTCCGCTCCACCCACGAGGGCGCCGGTGCCGGCGTCCACGAAGAGGATCACGCGCTGGAGGGCGCCGCCGCCGGGACGGATCTCGAGCTCGACGCGGAAGACGAGGCGGAGGCCCGTGTCCGTGTCGTCCGCTCCGCCACGGGTCACGAAGTCGTTCGGCCTGACCCACGCCAGCGCGGGTGCCCCGGTCACCGTCAGTGCCTGTGACGGGATGCCGGCGAGCACCGCCCAGCCCCGGGCGGACTCGACGGCGACTTCCGGCGCGACGCGTACCAGGGGCGCCGAGGCGGCCGGGGTCTCGATGCGCTTGAGAGCCGCCAGTTGCCCGCCGCGGTAGACCCACACGGTGAGGCCGTCGCCGGCCACCGGGAAGCCGTCGATCGTGCGCGACCACGAGACGCGCCAGGCGCGCATCGCGTCGTCCCAGGCGACACCCGGCCGGGCGTCGGGCGTCGTGATGCCGGCGAGCATCGCGAAGCGCCGCGCGTGGCCCGGCACGGTCCTTTCGTCCACCAGCGCGCGATCGGCGTCGTACGACCAGTCCAGACGGACGAGGCTGCGCACGTCGCCGCGGGCGGCGTCGGTGCGGATGACGGCCGTCGCCCGCCCGTCACCGTCACGCACGGCGACCTCGTCGACGACCACGCGGTCGAGCGCCTCGAACGCGCGGTGTGGCTCGGCCGCCTCGCCGGGGATGCCCAGGGCGTCGGTGAGGGCCCGCGCCCGGTCGAGGACGTGTGCCCGCTCGGTCGCGCCGAGCTCCATGGGCAGGATCATCGGCTCGCCGGGCCGGCGCACGTCGGGGGCGTCGGCACTGACCGCCGCTGCCAGCGCCAGGATGAGTCCGGCGGAGAGGATGAGGAAGGGCAGTCGGCGGGCCCTTGTCGTGGTCATCGTCGGCTCCTCAGAGACAGTTGCTGCAGGGTGCCGGCGCCTGCGGCCGGCCCGAGTAGGTGTAGGTGCCGAACCAGTCGGGCACCGTGCCGAGCTGGAGCGCCGCGTTGGCCAGGGCGAGCTTGAAGGCGTTGCCGAGGTTCCATCCGCTCGTGGCATAGCCCCAGAAGGCCCGCTCGAAGCGGAGCTGGTCGGAGGTCCAGGCGATGCCGCGGTAGCCGAGGAAGAATTCGGGCCCCCGATAGCCGCCGCCGGACGGGTCGCTCTTGAGGCGCTCGATCCCGTACGCCTCGGACATCGCGGGGTAGCCGTTGCGGGGCGCCTCGGCGAGATGGCACGTGGACATCACCACGAGGTTGGCCGGCGCGGTGCGGCCTTTCTTGATCTCGGTGGCGTAGACGATCGCCTGCGTGCAGACGCCGCCGTCGTCGCGGAAGCCCTGGATGTCGCCCGTCCCGTAGAAGTCGCCGTGGCTGTGCACGTAGACGCCGGAGTCGAGCGGGTTCCGCTTGAGGACGGTCGCCTTCGAGAAGCCCGTCTTGTCGAAGCTCGTGGTCGCGTAGCCGAGGTAGACGAAGGCGTTGCGGGCGAGGAGGCGCACTTCCGTGGAGATCGTGTCCGCGGTGCCGTCGCAGACGCCGAAGGCGGTGACATTGGAGTAGACGCTGCCCTGGTAGGCGGCGCGGGCCGGCGCCAGGCCCACGGTGAGCGCAAGGACGATGGCGGTGAGCGGGGGTCCGAGTCGATGCCACCAGCGTGTCTCGACCATGGTCGATCAACCTCCTCCGGCGGGTCTCGGGTGGCGGGAGGAGGGCGGTGCGTGCAGTGTCGCGTGGGCCGCTTACCGGCGGCTTATCGGCTAGACTGGCCGAACAACCAAGGATCAGGACCGCGGGGTCCGCGAAGCCGGTGAGAATCCGGCACAGTCCCGCTACGGTGACCAGCCCCCGACGTGACGTCGGTGGCGCTGGAAGTCCGGTCGCCGGTCCCGCGGTCGTGCTCGAGCCTTCGCGAGAAAGGACAGGCACCACCGTGCGAGATTCGAACCCGACCCCTTCCTTCAGGCCCCGGAAGGGGTCTCCGATCCCGCGGCGTTTCGCGGCGCTGGTGGCCATCGGCGCCATCAGCCTGGCCGGCTGCACAGCCGCCGCGGCGCCCACCCCCACGCCGACCCCGACGCCGGCCCCGACGGCGGCCCCGACCCCCACGCTCGCCCCGGCCGAGTTCCCCGCCACGCTCGTCGACGACGAGGGCACGAGTGTGACGATCACTGCGCAGCCGCAGCGCATCGTCAGCCTTTCGCCGGCCAACACCGAGACGGTCTTCGCACTGGGGGCCGGTGCCCGCCTTGTAGGTGGCACCGATGCCGACGACTTCCCGGCGGAGGCGAAGGCCCTGCCGGACGTGGCCACCTACCAGGGTGTGGTGGTGGAGCAGCTGGTCAACCTGGAGCCGGACCTCGTGCTCGCGGCCGGCAACGGCTTCAACCCCCCGGCCGACATCGCCCGCATCCGGGATCTCGGCATACCCGTCGTGGTGCTCTATGCCGAGGACGTGCCCGGCGTGCTCCACGACATCGAGCTGATCGGCGATGCCATCGGCGAGTCGCGGGCGGCCGAGAGGATGGCTGCCACCATGGCGGCGCGCATCGAGACCGTCTCGAGCGCCACTTCGGCCCTGGGGAGCCGTCCGCGCACGTTCTACGAACTGGGTGACCAGCCGGAGATCTACGGCCCCGCCGACGGCTCCTTCGTGGCCGACATGGTGTCGCTGGCCGGCGGCGACCCGATCACCACCGGCTCGACCACCGCCTACAGCATCTCCCTGGAGCGGCTCGTCACGGCCGATCCGGAGGTCATCGTCCTGGGCGACGCGAACTACGGCGCCACGCCGGAGTCGCTCGCCGCCCGGCCGGGTTGGACCGGCATGACGGCCGTGAAGACCGGCGCCGTGCGGCCCGTCGACGACGTGATCGTGACGCGCCCGGGCCCCCGCCTCGCCGACGGCCTGGCCGCGCTGGCCCTGGCCATCCACCCGGACCTCGTCTTGCCGTGAGCGCGGGCGCCGCCTCGCGGCCCAGACCGGCCGTCCACGTGGGACGGCTGGAGACGCTACGTCATCGGCCGCTCCTCGTAGCCGCCGGCGGCCTCGTCGCGCTCGGGGCGGTCGTCGTCGCGGGGGTCGCCCTGGGCAACGTCGCGCTGCCGGTCGGCGACACGATCGGCATCCTCGCCCGCCACCTGCTGGGCTGGCCGGTGACGGCCACCTGGCCGGCCTCGGCGGAGACGATCGTCTTCGACCTGCGCCTGCCGCGCGTGCTCACCGCGGTCGTCGTGGGCGCCGGCCTGGCTGTCGCCGGCACGACGTTCCAGGGCCTGCTGCGCAACCCGCTGGCCGATCCCTACGTCTTGGGGACCGCGTCCGGGGCCGCCCTCGGGGCTGCACTCGCCGTGCTCATCCCCGTGCGCATCGCCCTGCTCGGCTTCGGGCTGCTGCACCTATTTGCTTTCGTCGGCGCTCTGCTGGCGGTGGCCGCCGTGTGGCGCCTGTCCCGGCAGACGAGCCTCAGCTCGCTGACCGCCCTGCTGCTCACCGGCTACGCCGTCGGGTCGCTGCTGGCGGCCGGCCTCTCGGTGGCCATGTACGCCTCGGGCGCCCAGCTGCGCCAGATCGTCTTCTACCTCCTGGGCGGCTTCTCGGGCGCGTCGTGGCCGCAGTTGGCGGCGGCGACCCCGCTGGTCGTGGTCGGCTCGCTGCTCATCCTCGCCCGGGCGCGCAGCCTCAACGCCCTGCTGCTCGGTGAGGAGGCGGCCGCGAACCTGGGCATCGCCGTGCGTCGCGAGCGGGCGATCCTCCTCGCGTTGGCGGCCCTGGTCACGGCGGCGGCCGTCGCAGTCAGCGGCCTGGTCGGCTTCGTGGGCCTCGTCGTCCCGCACCTCGTGCGCCTCCTCGTCGGCCCCAACGCCCGCGTCGTGCTGCCCCTCTCGGCCATCGTCGGGGCCGCCTTCCTGGCCCTCGCCGACCTCGTGGCGCGCATCCCCGGCGAGCTGCCGGTGGGGGTCGTGACCGCGATCGTCGGGGCGCCGTTCTTCCTGCTCATCCTGCGCCGGGCCCGCGCGGGCTACGAGGTCTGAGATGCGCGACGGCTACGAGCTGAGCGGCGTCAGCCTCACCTACGGCCGGCGCACCGTCCTCGACGGGCTCGATCTGCACATCGGGGCGGGGGAGTGCGTCGCCGTCCTGGGCCCGAACGGTGCCGGCAAGTCGACCCTCCTGCGCGTGCTGACCGGCCACGCCCCCGAGCGACGCGGCGCCGTCCACCTCGATGGGATCCCGCTCGAGGAGTACAGCCGGGAGACGCTCGCGCGACGGGTGGCCGTCGTGCCCGGCGAGGCGTCGCTGCCCTTCGCGGCGCGGGTCGAGGAGGTCGTGGCCCTGGGGCGGGTCCCGCACGAGGACCCCTTGCGGGGCATGCGCGCCGCCGACCATGCCGCGGTAGCGGCGGCCATCGAGCGGGTGGGCATCGCGGATCTCGTGGGGCGGGACGCGCGGCGCCTCTCCCTCGGCGAGCGCCAGCTCGTCGTGCTGGCCATGGCCCTGGCCCAGGCGCCGCGCATCCTCATCCTCGACGAGCCGACCGTCCACCTCGACCTGCGCCACCAGGTGGACGTGATGGAGCTGCTGGTCCAGCTCAACTCGCGCGATGGCGTGGGCGTGGTCGCCGTCCTCCACGACCTGTCGCTGGCCGCCCACTTCTTCCCGCGGCTCATCCTGCTCGACCGCGGGCGGATCGTCGCCGACGGGGCCCCGGACGAGGTGCTCTCACCTGAGCGCATCCGCGCCGTCTACGGGGTCGACCCGGCGCTCGTGCGACGGTAAGACGCTCGCCCACGCCGGAGCGTGCTCCGCCAGGGTCGTCACCCAGCGATCGCCGGCGGCCTCGGCGGCTCGAACGACGATCGCCAACCCACCCTGTGCTGTGTGTGACAATGGCCAACCCACTTCGCGGGTGCTGCCACCGATGGAACAGATCGAGCGACCAGGCATGGAGGCTTCGCGTGAGGCCTTTGCGCGTCACGCGTGGCACGAAGCGGCAGACGGCTTGCGCGCGTTCGACCTGGAACGTCCCCTGGCCGCTGATGACCTGGAACAGCTGGCCGAGGCGGAGTGGTGGCTCGGCAACCTTGACGCGTGCATCGATGCCCGGGAGCGCGCCTACCAGCAGCGTATCGCGGCGGACGAGCGGCACCGCGCCGCGAAGCTGGCGTTAGACCTCGCTGGCAACTACACCTCGAAGCTGGCAAGCAGCCGCGCCCAGGGCTGGCACCGTCGGGCCCTCCGGCTTCTGCAGGAGGAGCCGGAGTGCGTGGAGCAGGGTTATCTGGCCCTCGAGCAGGTCTGGACCCGGTTCCGCCGAGAAGCACCGGAGGAGGCGCGCCATCTGGCCCAGCGGGCCGTCGACCTGGGCGCCCGGTTCGGCGACAGCGACCTGGAGATGATGGCGCAGGCCGACCTCGGTCGCGTGCTGGTCAATACGGGCGCGGTCGAGGAGGGCATGGCACTCCAGGAAGAGGCAGGTGCGGCAGCCCTCGGCGGCGAGCTCGGTCCGTACGCCACGGGGGTCATCTTCTGCTCGACCATCGGCACGTCCCAGGAGCTCACCGATCTCGGCCGCGCCGGGGAGTGGTCGGAGGCGGCCGAGCGGTGGTGTGAACGCCAGGTGATCAGCGGCTTTCCTGGCGTATGCCGCGTCTACCGGGCAGAGGCGATGCGCCTGCGGGGCGCGTGGGCCGACGCCGAGCTCGAGGTTCGCCGAGCGTGCGGAGAGCTCCGGCTCTTCGCTCCGAAGGTGGCGGGCTCGGCGTTTCGTGAGCTGGGCCAGATCCGGCTTCGGATCGGCGACCTGGATGGGGCCGAGGATGCGTTCCTCCAGGCGCTGGAGCTGGGCTCCAATGGGCAGCCTGGGCTCGCACAGCTCCACCTCGCTCGTGGTCGGTCGCACCAAGCCCTCGTGGGCTTGCTCGAGCTGCTCGAGCGCGACAACTGGAGTGACCTCGACCGGGCCCCTCTGCTGCCGACGCTTGCCGAAGTGGCCATCGACGCCGGCGAGCTCGACCATGCCAGGGCGGCCAGTGAGGAGCTGGAGCGGACGGCCGGCATCTACGCTACGCCGATGCTGAATGCCGCAGCGGCCGTGACGCGGGGCCGTATCGAGCTAGCCAGCGAACAGGGGGCTGCGGCGGCGAAGAGTTTCCGACGTGCACTGCAGCTCTACCAGGACGTCGAAGTCCCGTACGAGGCGGCCGCTGCCCGTTTCCTGCTCGCGCGCGCCTACCGCTCCGGTGGCGAGACTGAGCTTGCCGCGCCCGAGCTCGCTGCCGCGAGAGATGCTTTCGACCGACTCGGGGCGGTGCGAGACGCACGGCTTGTCCTCGATGAGATCGAGTCCCAGCCCTCCGGCTCGCCAGTACGGGCGCCGACCACCACCGCGGTCGCGCCGTCGTCGCCGGAGCGCACGTTCATGTTCACCGACATCGTGGGCTCGACTGCCCTCGTCGCAGCCATCGGGGACGCCGCCTGGAGTGATCTCGTCCACTGGCACGACGACACCCTGCGGGCCCTTTTCGCCAAACACGGCGGGCAGGAGGTCGACCACGCCGGCGACGGTTTCTTCGTCGCCTTCGCGCAGCCGGCCGCGGCGACGGCGTGTGCGGTCGCCATCCAGCGGACGCTGGCGCGTCATCGGCGCGAGCACGGCTTCGCGCCAGAGGTGAGGATCGGCATTCACGCTGCCGCAGCGCAACATGGTCGTGGTGGATACAGAGGCAAGGGGGTCCACGAGGCGGCGCGAGTCGCGGCGCTAGCGGACGGTGGGGAGATCCTCGTCAGTCGTCTGACGCTCGGGGATGACAGGGTCGCCTTCGGGGTCTCGGAACCGCGGTCCGTGCAGCTCAAGGGACTCGCCGAGCCGCTATCTGTCGTCACCCTCGACTGGCATTAAGGACCTGTGTACGAATCCCACTCGGCCCGCTCGAGGAGGATCTCCGCCACGGGTATGACGCCTTGCAGCCTGACCTTCAGGATGTGATCGACGAGATGGACGCGGTGGGCGCCGGAGCGTAGCCTTCTGTGCGAGAAAGGAGGACACCGTGGGCGAGCCAGTCATCTACGTCAGCACGTGGAGGATCAAAGAGGGCAAGTTCGAGGAATACCGGAAGTTCTACGCGGAGCTCCTGAAGGTCATCCAGGAGAGCGAGCCGCGGATCATCGCGTTCCATCAATTTGCCAACGAGGACGGCACCGAGATCACCAGCATCCTCGTGCATCCGGATACGGCGTCGATGGACTATCACATGCAGGTGCTCGCCGAGAAGATGGGTCTGGTCGCGGACGACATCTCGGAGGTGATGCAGTTCCTCGAGCCCGTGCGCATCGAGGTCTACGGGAATCCCGGCGATCGCGCGATGGAGATGGACAAGCCGATGGTGGAAGCCGGGGTCCCTTTCACGTTCAAGCCGCGCCACATGGACGGGTTCACTCGCTCGTCGGCAAGCTGATCGGAACCGGAGGGAGCCGCTGGTCCGTTAGACTCTCGGGCGGAGGCGTGCCGGAGGGGCCGAACGGGCGCACCCTGGAGAGCGCGTAGGCTGGGGAACCAGCCTCGAAGGCTCAAATCCTTCTGCCTCCGCCGAGGTCAGGCGGGCTCCGCCTCCTCGGCCACGATCCCGGAGAGCTCGATCGCGAGCTTCGGGTCGCCGGTGGCGAGCGCCCGGTAGCCGCGGTCCCCGAGGACGTCGGACACCCGCGGCTGTCTCGGCAGGGCCTCGTCGATGAGCGGCCATGCCCCGAGCCTGGCCGGTCGTCGTGTCACCTAATCTGGCACGACACCCCGTGTTTCACTTCAGACTTTCGTATACAGGGCCCTAAGAGCCTGCGTCGGCGATCGTCACCACGAGAGCCCGGGAGGAACAACGTCCGCCGCCCCTACGCTCGCCGGGTCCGGGTCGGGCATCATCAGCCGATGCGCATCGCCGACTTCGCCCTGGAACGCTACTTCGCCCGCTGGGAGTTCGCCGTCCGCCATCTCCTGTGCGCCTCGGACGTCGAGGGCTACCCGATGGCCGACCTGCTGGCCCTGGCCGACGACGAGACGCGGGGGCTCTGGGAGGGCCTTCGCCTCGGCTACACGGAGTCGATCGGCCACCCCCTCCTGCGACAGGAGATCGCCGGACTCTACGAGCGGATCGACCCCGCCGAGGTGCTCGTCTTCGCCGGCGCTGAGGAGGCCATCTTCTGCCTTCTCAATGTGCTCCTCGGGCCGGGCGACCACGCGATCGTGACCTGGCCCGGCTACCAGAGCCTCTACGAGGTGGCGCGCGCCGCCGGCGCCGACGTCACGCTCCACGAGCTGCGCGAGGCCGACGGCTGGGCGCTCGACGTCGACCGGTTGCGCGCCGCCCTGCGTCCCGAGACGCGGCTCGTCGTGGTCAACGCCCCGCACAACCCGACGGGCATGCTGCCCTCGCATGTCGAGTGGCGCGCCCTGACCGACCTCTGCGGCGAGGCCGGCGTCCACCTCCTCTCCGACGAGGTCTACCGCTTCCTCGAGTTCGACCCGGCCGACCGCCTCGTCGCCGGTGCCGACGCGCTGGAGCGCGGCGTCAGCCTGGGTGTCATGTCCAAGTCGTTCGCCATGGCCGGCCTGCGCATCGGCTGGCTGGCCGCCCGCGACCGGGCGCTGCTGGAACGGGTCGCGGCCTTCAAGGACTACACCACGATCTGCTCCTCGGCCCCGGCCGAGATCCTCGCCCTCATCGCGCTCCGGGCACGCGAAACCGTGCTGACCCGGTCGCGCGCGATCGTCGAGGCCAACCTGCCGCTGCTCGACGCCTTCTTCGCGGAGCGCCCGGAGGCATTCCACTGGGTCCGACCCCGCGCGGGCTCCGTCGCCTTCCCGCGCCTGACGCTTCCCGGGATCTCGATCGACGATCTCGCCGCCCAGCTCGTGGAGGCCGAGGGCGTTCTCCTCCTGCCCGGCTCGCACTTCGGCCACCCGGGCAACCACTTCCGCGTCGGCTTCGGCCGAACAGACCTGCCCGTCGCGCTCGAACGCTTCGGGGACTTTGCAGATCTTCGGCTCGGATGAGGTGACGCTCGATCTGTCGGCGGGCCAGCCGCTTGCGTCAGACAGCCATTCCCTGGTCGGCGAGCGCCGCATCGACGGCCGCCAGCAGCTCCTCCGGCGTCGGCGTGCCGACGAGCGGGGTGACACGGTGCGGGCCTTCGGTCTCGACCCAGGCGAGGCTCCGGTCGACCGAGGTGAGAACGACCGGCAGATCGACGTACGTCTCGCGGAGCTGGGCGATCAGCTCCCTGCCGGCATCGCTGCTGCCGGCGATCCAGGCGTCGTAGATGAGCACGTCGGCGCGGTCGACGAGCGGGCACGGAAGACTGTCGAGGACCGGGCACGGTTCGTGCTGGGGACCTCCGCACAGCTCGACCTCGTAGCCGGCGGCCCGCAGCGCGTCGGCCTGCCGCCCGGCGAGTCCCGCATCGCGGTTGACGACGACCGCCCTGACCATGCACGGACTGTGGGGCTCCGGCGGCGAGGCGTCAACGTCATTCGTCACCACCTGAAGAGCCGAGTGGCCCGCCCCCGATGGTAGTCTCGCCACGATGGACCGGCCGATCCACGAACGCATCCTCGTCCCGGCTCGCGAGGGCAGGGCCGTCCCGGTGCCTGCCGGCGGGCAGTTCCGGGTCGTCGATGTCGAGGGCCAGCAGGTGGGCGACCTGTTCGCGTTCTCCGCCCGGGACGTCGGCGAGTACGCCTCCGCCGAGCACACCAGGGTCGGCATCG
>JBGPMJ010000063.1:0-9753 GCA_041486935.1 Candidatus Limnocylindria bacterium
CCAGGCCCGACTCGTCGACGGCCAGGACCGTGGCGGTCGCCGAGAGCGCCAGCTCGAACGTCTCGACCTCCTGCCCGAGCAGGCTCTCGGTGGCCGGCTCGGAGGTGGGCTCGCCCATGGCCGCCGTGCCCGGCACGAGCGTCGTCCCCGCCGGTGCCGTGGCCGGCTCGGCCAGGGCCGCGGCGAGCTGGGACGCGAGGTCGGTCGAAAGGGCAGCCACCGCCCCGTCGAGATCGTCCCGGGAGACCTGCTTCGTCTCGGTGTGGGTGCCACCGGTCGTCGCATCAGGGTTGCTGACCTTGAGCACGATCGGATCCTCGCCGCTGGGCACGTTGTCGATGGCGTTCGGGGCGACGTTGCCCGATGCTCCGGCAGCCACGGCTTCGACCATGACCGTGGCGCGTCCCGGGACGATCCTCGTGCCCCCGATGATCTTCGCGCGCGGCAGCGTCACCGCCGCCACCGTCGCGAAGCGCACGTTCGAGTCGGTGGCCACGATGCTCCCGGCGGGGATGGTGTTCCGCCCGCCGGTATCGAGGTTCGTGAACACGACCGTCCCGGTCGCCTTCGCCTCGCTGATCTTGAGGCCGGTCACGTCGAAGACCCGGCTGGCCCGCAGAGGGACCTCCACGGTCTGCGCCGGGATGACGCCGGCGGCGAGATCCGGCTCGGTCGCCTGCGGGTCGGCCACGACGGTCAGGGCGACCGGACCCACGTCCTCGATGCGCGGCACGATCGTGATCGTGGCGCTCGGCAGCACCAGCAGCGCCCCGACCGCGGCGAGGACGAGCCCGACGGCCAGGAGGGCCACCAGGGCCACGACGAAACCCCGACGCCGACTCGGGGCCGGGGCGGTTTCACGCCGCAGCAGGCCACCCGCGAGGGGCAGGTCGAAGGCCGGCTCCGGCCGAGGGGCGGCCGGGGGCGGCGCCGGCTCGGGCTCGAACAGCGGCGTGGGCTCCGGCGCCGGTGACGACGGCTCCCGGGGCGGCGGCGTGACGACGGTCGGCGGCCCCGGCTCAGCGCCGACGTCGGCGGCCCCGGCCGCCTCGTACTCGCCGACCGATGCGTACGCCACCAGCCCGGCCGAGACCGCGATGGCGCGCACGCCGGGCTCGACGGTCACGATGGCGATGCGGCGCTGCGAGTCCCGGGCCTCGCGGGCGAGGAGCCGGAAGTTGATCCGCGAGGTGCCGATGCGTGAGCCCGGCGGCAGGACGAGCGCGAGGTGCGGGTCCTCGCTGGCCCGAATGCGCGTGACCGCGGTGGTGATCTCGTCCTCGACCTCGAGGTAGGCGACGGCCATGGTCAGACCTTCATGGCGCGCAGGACGCGGCGCAGGGCGGTGTCGAGCGGCGATTCGGTCGAGGCCATCTCGATGGCTTGGTAGGCCAGCCCCATCGGCGTCACGTCCTGCTGATCCACCAGCAGCTGCGTGGCGTCGTGGATGGCGCTGACCTGGGAGGGCTCGATGATCGAGACCGCGGGCGGGCGGGAGAACGGCAGCCGCCGCGCGAAGGCCGGATCGCTCAGCGCGCGGGTGAGGTGCGGCAGGCGCGAGCCGCCGCCGCACACGTGGATCCGGCCGGGCAGCAGCTCACGACCGGCGAGCTCCTCGAGCATCAGCTCGACGCCGGCCGCCCACACGGCCACGTCATCGGAGACGATGCGCTCGACGTCCTCGGCATCTTCCACGGCCAGGCCGCGGGCGAAATCGACCTTGAGGGCCTCGGCGCGGGCAAAGGGCAGGTCCAGCCGATCGGCCAGGGACTTCGTGAAGGCGCGCCCGCCGAGCGCGAACATCCGCGTGGCCTCCACGCCGCCCTGGCGCACCAGCGCGACGTCCGTCGTGCCGCCACCGACGTCGAGGAAGAGGGCGCCGGCCTGCAGCACGTCGTCGCCGCCAACGCAACGAGCCACGGCGTAGGGCTCGGCCACGACCGCCAGCAGCTCGAGGTCAAGCCGGCCGGCCACGCTCTGCAGCGCCCCCAGGTGCACCAGTGGGGCGAACGCGTTGAAGATGCTGATGCGCACGTTGCGGCCCTTGAAGCCGACCGGGTTGGTGACCGCATAGCCGTCGATCTGGGCCCCGGTGACGGCCGCGTGCACGAGGCGCACGTCCACGTTGGGCAGCCCGGTCTCCCAGGTGATGGCCCGCTCGGCCTCGCCCAGGGCCTCGCGCTGCACCCCGTCGATGAGCCGCTGCAGCTCGCCCTCGCTGATCGGCGTATCGGGTCGCTTGCGCTCCTGGACGTGGCTCGTCGTGAAGCCCTTGACCAGCTCACCGGCGATGCCGATGACGACCTGCGTGGGCCGGAAGCCAGCCATCTCCTCGGCCTCCTGGAGGGCGACCGAGCAGTTGTCGACCACGGCGTCGATGTCGGCCACCGTGCCCGATTGCATGTGGCTCAGGCCCTGGCGCTGGCGTCCCACGCCGCGCACGACCCCGCTGCCGTCCTCCACGATCTCGAAGACGAGCGCCTTGGCGGACTCCGTGCCCACGTCGAGCGCCGTACAGGCGACCGCGGGCCCGTCCCCGTCGCGCTGCAGGAAGCGGCGCCAGAAGGCCATCGTCAGGCGGCCGTCCCGTCGAGTGACGCCGCGAGGTGGGCCCGGATCGCCGCCAGCGCCTCGCCGATGCCGTCGCGCCGCGTCCCGCGCGCCTGGGCCATGGCCGGGCGTCCGCCCCCCTTGCCGCCGATCAGCGGCGCGCCGGTCCCTACGAGGCCGGCGGCGCTCACGCCGCGCGACACGAGGTCGTCGCTGACGGTCACGAAGAGCTGCGGCTCGTCCGCGTCGAGGGCGAGCGCGATGACGCCCGAGCCGAGCGCCCCGCGCAGGTCCTTCGCGTAGGCCTTCAGCTCGTCCATCGAGCCGAAACCGCCCGCGTAGGCCAGGTAGCGCGCATCGCCCACCGTCTCGGCCCCGGCGACCAGCTCGCCCGGCCGTGGTGGGCCGCCGGCCGTGCCCGACCGCAGGCGCTTCTCCAGCTCGCGTACCTTCGCCCCCAGTTCGACGACGCGGTCCGGAGCGGCCTCCATCGTCTGGGCGCCGACGGCGGAGGCGATCCGTTCCAAGAGGCCGAAGCGCTCCGCCACCAGGGCGTCCGCGGCGTCGCCGGTGACGGCCTCGATGCGGCGCATCCCCGAGCCGATGCTCCGCTCGGCGGTGATGAGGAAGCCGCCGATCTGGCCGGTGGCGCGGCAGTGCGTGCCGCCGCACAGCTCGCGGCTGTAGCTCTCGACCGCGACCGTGCGCACGGTCTCGCCGTACTTCTCGTCGAAGAAGGCATCGGCGCCGAGCGCGACGGCCTCGGCCATGGGCATGTACGCCGGCGCGACGGTGCGGTCCTCCCGGACGACCCGGCGCACCTCCGCCTCGATGACCCGCCGCTCATCGTCGGTGAGCGCTCGGTCGAAGGGGAAGTCGAAGCGCAGGTAGTCGGGCGTCACGAGCGAGCCTGCCTGCCGCGCCTGCTCGCCGACCGTGTTGCGCAACGCGCGGTGGAGCAGGTGCGTGGCGGTGTGGTTGCGCATCGTGCGGGCACGGCGCTCGGCGTCCACCTCGGCCAGCACGCTCGCGCCGACCTTCAGGCGGCCGTGCAGGCGCCCCTGGTGCACGATCAGCCCGCCGACCGGCTTCTGCGTGTCCTCGACACTGAAGAGCGGCGAACCGCCACCTGGCTCGCGCAGCTCACCACGGTCGCCGACCTGGCCACCGCCCTCGGGGTAGAAGGGCGTGCGATCGAGCACGACCTCGGCGGCGCCCTGCCCGGTCAGCTCGTCGTACTCGACGCCGTCGCGCAGGATGGCCACCACGCGCCCCTCGGCGGCGGTCGTCTCGTATCCGAGGAACGTCGTGTCGCCGGTTTGCGTCGCGACCGTCGCGTCGTAGGCCGCTCCACTGCCGGATGCAATGCCGGGCCGCGCCTGAATCGCCCCGTACAAGGCCGTCAGCTCGGCGTGCTTTGCGAGTTCGGCCTTCTTGCCGCGGCGGCTGCGCTGCCGCTGCTCGGCCAGCGCCGCCTCGAACCCCGAGCGGTCCACGGCCACGCCGTACTCCGCGGCCAGCTCCACGGTCAGGTCGATGGGGAAGCCGTACGTGTCGTGCAGGCGGAAGGCGAAGTCGCCGGGCAGCACCGGCGCGTCGGGCGGCAGGGACTCCGGCCGCCGCCCCACCTCGCGCTCGGCGCCCGTGAGAGGGATGAGCGCCTCCTCGAGCTGGTCCGTGCCGGCATCCAGGGTCCGCGCGAACTGCCGTTCCTCCTGCGCGATGACCGACTCGATGGTCGTCGCCCGCTCCAGGAGGTACGGGTACGCCTGGCCCATGGTGTCGATCACGGTGGCCGTAAGCTCGGCCAGGAATGGCTCGAGGCGGCCGAGCAGCCGGCCGTGGCGCACGGCGCGGCGGACGATCCGGCGCAGCACGTAGCCGCGCCCCTCGTTGGCGGGCCGCACGTCGTCGGCGACGAGGAACGTGACCGCCCGGACGTGGTCGGCGATGACCTGGTAGCTGAAGCGCTCGGCCTCGAAGGTTTCGGGATCGTGCCCCAGGATGCCCCGCAGGGCCTCATGGATGGGGGCGAAGAGGTCGGTGTCGTAGTTCGAGGCGACCTGCTGTAGGACGCTCGCCAGGCGCTCGAGGCTCATGCCCGTGTCCACGCTCGTGAACGGCAGCGGGACGCGGCCATCCGGGCGCTGGTCGAACTCCATGAAGACGAGGTTCCAGATCTCCAGCCAGCGCGGGCAGTGCTCGGAGTGGTCGGGGGTGCAGTGCGGCCCCTCCGAAAACTCCGCCCCGCGGTCGAAGTGGATCTCGCTGCACGGGCCGCAGGGCCCCGTTTCGGCCATGCGCCAGAAGTTCTTCTCGTCGCCGGCGCCGACATCGCCCCAGCGGGCCATGCGCTCGGGCGGCAGGCCGATCTCGTTCGCCCAGATGTCCCAGGCGACGTCGTCATCCTTGTAGGTCGTGGCCGCCAGGCGGTCGGCCGGGATGCCCAGGTCGACCGTCAGGAACTCCCACGCCCAGTGGATCGCCTCGCGCTTGAAGTAGTCGCCGAAGCTCCAGTTGCCGAGCATCTCGAAGAACGTGTTGTGGCGGCTGGTCCGCCCCACCTCCTCGAAGTCGTTGTGCTTGCCGGCTACGCGGAGGACGCGCTGGACATCCACGGCGCGGTTGTACGAGCGCGTCTCGACGCCGGTGAGGACGTCCTTGAACTGGACCATGCCCGAGTTCGTGAAGAGCAGCGTCTGGTCGCCGCCCGGCACAAGGCTCGCGCTTGGCACGACCTCGTGCCCGCGCGCGGCGAAGAAGTCGAGAAAGCGCCGGCGAATCTCGGCGCCGGGCAGGGACCGGATGCGCGGATCAGGCGGGGAGGTCGGGGCAGGCATCCCCGGTATGGTACGCAACTTGCCGCCCCCGACGGCGATGCCCCTCAGCCTCCGCGCTCAGCCCTCGTCGCCGGACGGCCCGAGCGTGCCGATGAGCACGACTACGAGGATGCCCACCCAGGCCAGGAGCGACGCCGAGATCAGGCCGAAGTCACCGATGCGCAGCGGGTCGCCAAGGCGCATGCCGAGCGCCTGCCCCGCATAGGCGCCGAGACTCGCCGCCGGAACGAGGAAGAGCAGCTGGCCGCGGGCCGTGCCGCGCACGAGCACGTAGAGGGCGACGTGGAAGACGCCCACGATGACGGCCAGGATGGGGGCCGGGCCGACCTCGAGCATCGCGCCCTCAGGCGCGCGCGGACGACGCGGATGACGCGATGCGGCCGCCACCCAGCACCTCGTCGCCGCGGTAGAAGACGGCCGCCTGGCCCGGCGCGGCCGCCCAGACGGGCCGCTCGACCTCGACCCGCCACGTCCCCCGACGGCCGGGCTCGTCCGCGGTCAGGCGCTCCACGCGCGCCGGGACTGGCTCGGCGCGGTGGCGGATGCGCACCTCGCACGCGAAGGCGCCGGGGGCGGGCGGCCGCCCCGCCGTGAACGACACGTCCCGAACCTCGAATGTCCGTCGCTCGAGGTCCTCGCGCCGCCCCAGCTGGACGAGGTTCGCGGCGGCGTCGATGCGGGCCACGTAGCGCGGCTCACCGAGCGCCACGCCCAGGCCCTGGCGCTGCCCGATGGTGTACGCGGCCGCCCCGCGGTGCGCGCCGACCAGTGCTCCGTCGCGGTCCAGCAGCGGCCCGGGTGTCTCCTGCCAGCCCGCCCGCTGCCGCAGCGCGTCGCGGTAGTCCCCGCCGGGCACGAAGCAGATCTCCTGGCTCTCCGGCTTCTCGGCCGTGACCAGGCCGTGCCGTCGGGCGATCTCCCGCACCTGCGGCTTCGTCAGCTCGCCCAGCGGGAACCGCGTGCGGGCCAGCTGGTCCTGCCGGAGGCCGTAGAGGAAGTAGCCCTGGTCCTTGTCGGCGTCGGCGCCGCGCAGGAGACGGAAGCGCCGGCCGCCGGGCGCATCGGGATCGTCCACCTCGTCCACCCGCGCGTAGTGGCCGGTGGCCACCCCGTCGCACTCGTACAACCTCCGTGCCCGACCGACCAGGGCGCCGAACTTCACGGCGTTGTTGCAATCGACACAGGGGCTGGGCGTCTCGCCGGCCTGGTAGGCCGCGAGGAAGGGCTCGAGCACGCCGGCCCCGAACTCGCGCTCCAGGTTGAGGACGTAGAAGGGGATGCCCAGCTGCCCGGCCACGCGACGTGCGTCCTCGGCCGCGTCGAGCGAGCAGCAGCTCTTCTTGAACTCGCTGTACGTGTCGGCGACGTCGTGCAGGCGCATCCAGACGCCGACCGCCTCGACGCCCCCCTCGTGCAGCAGCGCGGCCGCGACCGACGAGTCCACCCCGCCCGACATGGCGACGAGGACCCGTCCCGTCCCGGCGCCGGACGCGCTCAGACGCCAACCTCCTGGCCCAGCGGGTCGGCGGCGAGGGCGACCGAACCGACGCGCAGGCGGGCCAGGATGGGCGGGATCGCCTCGACGGCCCGGGCGATCTCGTCCTCGGTCGTCGTCCGCCCCAGGCTGAAACGGAGGGCGCCGCGGGCCTCCTCGTCGGGGTAGCCCATGGCGGCCAGGACGTGGGACGCCTCCGGGGAGCCGGTGGTGCAGGCCGCTCCGGCCGAGGCGGCGATGCCCTCGAGATCGAGGGCGACCACGATGCCCGGCCCGTCCGCGTCGCGCACGATCACCGAGAGGTGGCCGGGCAGGCGCTGCCGCGGATGGCCGGTCGGCTCCACGCCGGGCACCGCCGAGACCGCATCGCGCAGGCGGTCGCGCAGGCGGCGCAGGCGCTTGACCGTGTCGGCGCGCTCCTCGCAGGTCAGGCGGAAGGCGGTCGCCAGGCCGACGGCGCCGGCCACATTCTCCGTGCCCGCTCGACGGTAGCGCTCCTGTCCGCCGCCGTGCGTCTGGGCCATGAGCGCCGTGCCGTGGCGGATCCAGAGCACGCCGCTGCCCTTGGGCCCCTCGAACTTGTGGGCGCCGAGCGAGATGAGGTCCGCGTCGAGCGCCTGCGTGTCGATGGCGAGGTAGGGCGCGGCCTGCACGGCGTCGACGTGGAAGAGCACCCGCCGGCCGGCCACGCGGCGGACGCCGGCGATCAGCTCGGCCAGCGGCTGGACCGTGCCCACCTCGTTGTTGGCCATCTGGATGGAAACGAGGATGGTGCGCTCGTCGATGGCCGCCGCCAGCTCGTCCGGATCGACGCGGCCGTAGCGGTCCACCGGCAGCTCCACGACCTCGAAGCCGAACTTCGCCAGGTGGCCCACGGCGTGCAGCGTCGCGTCGTGCTCCACGGCACTGGTGACGATGCGATGGCCCTCGGCCTTACCGGCCCAGGCGGCGCCCTTGATGGCGAGGTTGCTCGCCTCGGTGCCGCCCGAGGTGAAGACGATCTCGCGCGGCTGCGCGCTCAGGCACGTGGCCACGACCTCATGCGCTTCGTCGAGCGCCATGCGCGCGCGGCGCCCGTAGGCGTGGGGGGACGAGGGGTTGCCGAAGTCCTCGGTGAGCAGCGGCAGCATCGCGTCGAGCGCCTCGGGCCGCAGCGGCGTCGTGGCGGCGTGGTCGAGGTAGATCGTCACGGGGCAGATTGTAGAGCGGCGACCGCTATGCTCCGCGCCGCAGGTCACCCTCGCGGCCGCGCTCGCGGCGGCGGTCGTGCTGCGACAGGGCGCGCTTGCGCAGGCGGATGGCGCTCGGTGTGACCTCCACCAGCTCGTCGATGGCGATGAACTCGATGGCCGACTCCAGCGTGAGCTGGCGCGGCGGCGTCAGGCGCAGCGCCTCGTCGGCGGCGTGCGTGCGCATGTTCGTGAGCTTCTTCTCCTTGGTCGGGTTGACGTCCATGTCGCCCGGTCGAGCGTTCTCGCCCACGACCATGCCCTCGTAGACGTCCACCCCGGCGCCGATGAAGAAGGCGGACCGCTCTTGGAGGTTGTAGAGCCCGAAGGCGTTCGAGGTGCCCGAGCGATCGCAGACGAGCACGCCGCTCGTGCGGTGCTCCACCTCGCCGGCCCAGGGCCCGTAGCCCTCGCCGATCTGGTGCATCAGCGCCGTGCCGCGCGTCTCGGTCAGGAGCTGGCCGCGATAGCCCACTAGGCCCCGCACCGGCAGCACGAACTCCATGCGCACCCGACCATCGGCGTCGGTGGTCATCTGCTCCAGGCGCCCCTTGCGCGCCGCCAGCGACTGGCTGACCGGGCCGATGAAGTCGGGCGGGATGTCGATGGTGATGCGCTCGTACGGCTCCTGGACCCGGCCCGCGACCTCGTGGAGGATCACTTCCGGGCGGCTCACCTGCAGCTCGAAGCCCTCGCGGCGCATCTGCTCGATGAGCACGGCCAGCTGCAGCTCGCCCCGGCCGCGCACCTCGAAGGTGTCACCCACTTCGGTGGGCAGAACCTGGATACTGACGTTGCCCAGCACCTCGCGATCGAGCCGGTCCTTGAGCTGGCGGCTCGTCACGTACTTGCCGTCGCGGCCGGAGAGCGGCGAGGTGTTCACGCCGAAGGTCATGCTCAGCGTCGGCTCGTCCACGTCGAGGCGCGGCAGCGGGCGCGGGTCCCCCGGGTCGGTGATCGTGTCGCCGATGGTCACCTCGGGGATACCCGCCACGGCCACGATCTCGCCCGGCCCGGCCTCGGCGATCTCCAGGCGCTCGATGCCCTGGGCCGTGGTGAGGCTGGTCACGGTGCCCGTGAGGACGACCCGGCGCCCGGGTTCGATCGAGCCGTCGGGGGATTGGGCCTCCTCGCGCACGATGGTCATGCGCCCGCCCATGCGGATGGTGCCGTTGCGGATGCGCCCGACCGCCATGCGACCGACGTAGTCGTTGGCGGTGAGGTTCGTGACCAGCAGCTGGAGCGGGTGGCCCGGCTCGTGGGTCGGCGAGGGCGTGTGGGCCACGAGGAGGTCGAGGAGCGGGCGTAGGTCCGTGCCCTGCTTCGCGAGGTCCATGGTCGCCGTGCCGACCTTGGCGTTCGTGTAGACGACGGGGAAGTCGATCTGTCGGTCGTCCGCCCCGAGGTCGATGAACAGCTCGTAGATGGCGTCGAGCACCTCGCCGACGCGGGCATCCGAGCGGTCGATCTTGTTCACCGCGACGACGACCGGGAGGTGACGGGCCATCGCCTTCTGGAGCACGTAGCGCGTCTGCGGCAGCGGCCCCTCCGCGGCGTCCACGAGCAGGAGGATCGAGTCGACCATGAGCAGCGTGCGCTCGACTTCGCCGCCGAAGTCGGCGTGGCCCGGCGTGTCCAC
>JBGPMJ010000064.1:0-9531 GCA_041486935.1 Candidatus Limnocylindria bacterium
ATCCTGCCGCTCGCCCTCGTCGAACGCGATGTCTCGGACGAGGTGGTGGTCGAGCACGCCCGACGAAGCTCGAGCATCACCCACGGGCATCCGATCGCCCGGACGGCCTGCGCGCTCTACGTCCTTGTCGCCCGCCGACTGCTGTCGGGGATGGACCCGGCGACCGCGCTCACCGACGCGACCGTCATGCTCCGCCGGATCCTTGGGCCTGGGGCCGAGCCCGGCCACTCGATCGCCGCGCTCGACGTCATCGAGGGCTGGACGGAGCGGTCGGGCAGCGGGTACGTGGTCGATGCCTTCTGGTCGGCCTGGGACGCCTTCGCGGGCGCCGGGAGCTACCGGGAAACCGTCGAGCGGGCGATTCGTTATGGCAACGACACGGACACCACCGCCGCCATCGCCGGAGGGCTGGCGGGCGCCTTCTGGGGCATCGAGGGCATCCCGCCCGACTGGCTGGCGCGCATGCGCGGGCGCGAGGTCGTCGACCCGCTCGTCGACCGGCTCAGGTCCGGCTTGGATTCCTGAGGTTGTCCCCGAGTTGAACGACCCATCGGTCGAACGCGCTCGAGAACTGGTCGGCGAAGATCTCGAGGTTCGGCTGAGCGAGCCCCTCGCTCAGGAGCCGCGTTCGGAGCCCCTCGACGAGTCGGCGTGCTTCGATCGCTCGCACCGACGGTGACATCGCGCCCTGCGCACCGAAACGCAGCGCCTCGAGTGCCACGCCGAATCGGGTGACCCAGTCTGGCTGGGCGATGGGTGGTCGGAGCCCCGGAAGGATCTCGCGCGGCTCTTCCGGGCGGCGTGACCACGCCATACTCCCGAACATGACGCCAGGCGGAGCCCCAAAACGAGCCAACGACCCGGAGGCCGCTGCGGCCGCCTACGCCGACCTCCGGCGCCGGGCCGAGGCGGACTCGAACGTCGTGGGCTTGGTGCTCGCGGGATCGCGCGGCTTCGACGCCTACGTGACCGATGGCTCCGACTTCGACGTCTACGTCGTCGTGGACGTCGGCGAGGTGACGGACTGGCGGACGCCCCATGGCGCGCCGGTCGAAACTTGGCCGATGACCCTCGAGACGTTCCGCGACCACGCCCTGTCGGGCCCCGCGGATGCCAGGAATCGCCCGACCTTCCTTGGGGCCCGGGTCGTGCTCGACAAGCTCGACGGTGAGATCGGACGGATCGTCGATCGCCTGCGGGTCCTGACCACCGCCGAGGCCGAGGCCATCGCGGCGGCAAGCCTCGATGACTACATCAACTCTCTCTACCGGTCCCTGCGCAACCTCGAGGCCGGACGGGACCTGGAAGGCCGACTCGACGCACTCGAGTCCTTATCGCCCCTGCTGACCACGGTCTTCGCGCTCGAATCGCGCGTGCGGCCGTTCAACAAGTGGCTGCGCCACGAGATCGCTGCCCGGCCGCTGGCGCTCGACGGCCTCATCCCGCTCGTCGACCGGATGGCGATGGACCCCACCCCGACCACCCAACGCGAGGCCTTCCGCCTGATCGAAGCGGCAGCCCGGGAGCGCGGCCACGGCGGGGTGGTCGACAGCTGGGAGCCGGACGTCGACTGGCTACGCGGCGAGAGCCGACCCTGAGCCGCTGAGGCTAACGGTCAGTCGCCCTCCGAGATCCCCATCAGGCCGGCGACGGAGAGGCCGTCATCGAGGCTCGGCCACCAGATGCCGCGTCCGCTCTCGACGATCTCGAGGTCCGCGCGCTGGACAGGAGCGGCGCTCGCGAGCCAGTCGAACCAGGCGAGCGGCACGGTCAGCTCGCGCCCGTCGGCCAACACCACCACCAGGTGCTCGTCTGAGACCCGGGCGGCCGTGGCCTTGGGTGGGCTATCGGGATGGTGGACGATGGAAGAACTCATCCCAGCGTCTCCGAAACTCCGTACGGCGAACGACGACGATCCAACTTACGTTATCCGCTGTCGCCGGGTGACAAGCTTGGGAGAAGCGGTGGCGGTTAGGCTTCAGTCATGAGCACGCCCTGGCAGCGCATCGGGACGTCGCACCGACAGGTCGACCGAGCCGGGAGGATCCTCCGCGACTGGACGGCGGATGGTCTATTGCTTGGTCCTGCCGAGCGGGAGGCGATGGATCTTCTGGACGCCTACCGCGCTGAATTCTCAGAGCCTCTCACGAAGGTCGTGATGGGTTTGCGGTCGGCGCTGCGGACGGAGAGGGTCCCAGTGATCGTGGCCCAGCGCCTGAAGCGACAGCCACGGATCATCGGCAAGTTGATCCGGTAGACGGGCATGGAGCTCTCCCGGATGCAGGACATCGGTGGCTGTCGCGCGATCCTGCCCGACCTCCGATCGGTCGAGGCGGTCCAGAGACGGATCCTCCGCCAGAAGTCGGAGATCTTGACCGTCGACGACTACAACGCGAATCCCAAGACCAGTGGGTATCGGGCCGTCCACGTGATCGTCAGGCGGGACATGACATTGATCGAGATCCAACTCCGGACGCCCTGGCAGCAGGAGTGGGCGACGTTGGTTGAGGACATCGACGGGGCGATTCGCCTCACGCTCAAAGACGAGACTGGACCTGACGAGCTGCTTCGGTACCTTCGGGCGCTGGCGTATGCTCAATGGGAACAGCACGGTCTCGGAGAGCTATCCCGAGGGGCACACGGGGACCTGGAGGACGCCCAGGCGGGGGCTGAGGCCTGGCTCAGAAGCAGAGGCGCATCGCGATGAGTGTCATCCACTTCCTGATCGTGTACGACGTTCGGGCCAGGCGGTTACTGGAGGCCCGGCCGTTCAACGACGCCGACGAGGCGGCGACGGCGTACGGGCTGGCGGAACGGCAGCATCTCGGTCAGTCGGATATCGAGATCGTATTGATCGGCGCTGACTCGCTGGAGACGATCCACCGAACGCACGGCCACTATTTCGGGACGGGTGGGCCCGGGATTCGACTGCCCGAGCTCGCCGGCACGTAGCACGGGTGTCCTCTGTGCCACGCTAGGTGGCACGAAGCGGGGGCACCGTTCGACAGTGGCACACGTCGAGGGATCGGTAGGCGGCGGCGGCGGCGCAGGTCGCGTTCGTGCGGCGCTGACCGCAGAGCAGCGGCGCATCGTCGAGTTCGGGGATGGACCGGCGGTCGTCATCGCGGGCGCGGGGACGGGCAAGACGCGGGTCATCGTCGAGCGCGTGCGCTGGCTGCTCGAGACCAAGGGCGGGCCAGGCGCGACCACGGATCCGCCGGGCGCCAACGACGCCCTCCTCCCCGAGCAGATCCTCGTCCTGACCTACAACGTCAAGGCGGCCCGAGAGCTGGGCGAGCGTCTGGAGGCGGCGCTCGGACCGGCGGTCAAGGCACGCCTCGCGGTCAGCAACTTCCACAGCTTCTGCCATCGCGTCCTGGCCGACCATCCGGCGGAGGCCGGCCTGCGGCCCGACCCGGACGTGCTCGATGGCGTCGGCCAGGTGCTGCTGCTGCGCGACATCCGTCCGAGCCTGGACCTCGTCTACCACTCCGGCAAGGGCAACCCCAACTGGTGGCTGCCCCAGTTCGTCGGGTTCATCAACCGGGCCAAGGACGAGCTGGTGACACCGGACGAGATGGACGCCTTCGTGGACGGCCAAGTGCCGAGGAACCTCGTCCGGTACGACAACTCAGCCCACCATCGGCACCCCGATCCGCACCATCGTCACCGCTACGACGCCAACGGTCAGGAGATCCTGCCGCCCGAGCACGTCGGTGAAGCCGGCTGGCCAACGCTCGGTGACGTGATCGAGGAGGCGTATGCGTTGTGGCGACCGGGTGGCTGAAGGCAGTGGCAAGGGCGGGTTCAAGTCGGGACGCTCGGCCAAGACTGACTACGATGGCTATTTCCCTTGACGCCCGGGCCTCGAAGCGGCAGAGTCCTGTCACAGCCCCGGCGGTTTCGCCCGTCGGGCTTCTTCTTGCCCGCCGGCGCCGAGGATCGCTCATGCGCCGCGTCACGTTCTTCATCGATGGCTTCAACCTCTACTACGGGGCCTTGAAGCCGAACCCCCGTCTCAGGTGGCTCGATCTCGAGGTGTCTTGTCGAAGATCGACCCCCTCGGTTAGCATTCTTGGCGGGGCCGGCCGGGTATGGGCGATCGGCGCGACGTGACCCCGGCACCGCTACGGAGACCAGCCGATGGACCAGCGACCTCAGGTCGTCAGCGCGGCACTCTCGCCGACCCGGGCGGTCGCGCTCATCCGTCGGGTCGCCCGCCCCATCTGGTTATGGGTCGGGATCGCCGCCATCCTCGAGGTCCCGGGCCGGCGGACTGGCACGCCACTCCGAGCCTCGCTCATCCCGGTCGAGGTCGACGGGACCCGGTATCTCATGGCGTTTGGTGGGGTCACGGAATGGGCTCGCAACCTTCGAGCGGCGGGTCGCGGCGAGCTGCGCCGCAAGGGTCGCACGGAGGCCTTCACCGCGATCGAGGTCGACGGCAACGAGCGCGACCGGGTCATCGCTGCTTACCTCGCCAGGTTGGGCCCGATCAGGAGGGACTTCGACCGGCGGCCCGGCGCAGCCGACCATCCGACCTTCAGGGTGGAGCCGATCAGATAGCGCTCCGGCCAACCAGCCCGCCCGGCCAGCCACTCGATCCCCGACCGATACGAACGCGCTGCGTGGTGACGACCTGGCGGCTCTCAGCGGTCATCGGTCGGGCTCCGGTGGGTAGGACTCATCCCGCACGCGTCGGCCGCCGAGGCAGGAGATAAGGGTATGTAGCCACTCACCCCGCCAGCGGTACACGGGCGCGTCGCCTGGTAGCTCGCGGGGTAGGTGTGCAAGTGCGGCCCTTCATGCTCGGCGGGCAGCTCGCAGTGATATTCGAACACGTAGCCAACGAGGGTGGCGGGACAGCGGGTCATGAGCGTGCCCGACGACGCCGCGAGGCCCGGTCGCGGATGACCGTGGCCATCCGAGCGACGCGGAACGCTTCGCGTTCATACTTCGGCCGACCGTTGGCGATGGACTCGATAGCCGCGCTGAGGCGGTCGAGAGCGCGAGAGACGGCCTGAGCTTCGTTGTCGGTCAGGATGACGGACGGCAATGCATCGATCCTCTAGCACCACAGACGTGACCCGTTGCAATACCCTCGGTCCTCCGTTCTACCGGTCGGTCGCCGGCCTGTTTCGGTCGTCTCGTGCCCTCGGACCACGTCTCGAACCAGCTGGCCATGTCAACGGCTCCGAGCATCGGTGCGGGCGGTCGCCTCGTCCGCGCAGCTGTTGACGGCGTGGGCCACGAGGCGCTGCTCACGCGGCCGCGCAGGGACGTGTGAGGCCGATGGCCGAGCCTGAGAAGCCGGGATCTGCTCTCAGACCGTGCCGGCCTCCAAGGTCCGCGTCAGCCCGAGAGGGCAGCGGCGCGCTCACACGATTAGCAACCGCCCGGTAAGGCGCGGATGAGCGGCAGACGTGACAATCGCGACGTGACAGGCGAGCTGGCACATCGTCCGCCCAGGCTCATGGACCGAACGTCACCGTCGGGTCGAGCTCGTCGATGAGCCGCGGACGGTGGTCCGTGAGTGCGTCGTCCCCGTTGACATCATCGGCGGCCATTGTAGAATGTACGGACATTGCACGTACAACGAGGAGAAACGATGGAGGCGACCTACAGGCAGAGGGTCGCGACGAGGCGGAAGAACGATCGGCTCGAGCTTCGTGTGAGTCCGGAGGAACGCCACCTGCTGAGTGAGGCCGCGATCGCATCGGGGATGTCCGTGAGTGGGTTCGTGATGGCCCACGCGACGGACGCGGCACGTGCCGTGCTCGCGGACCGCACGACGTTCGTGCTACCACCCGAGCGCTGGAACGCGTTCGTCGACAAGCTCGACCGGGACGCGCGACCGATGCCCGGGCTCGCGGCATTCCTCGCGCGCCGTAGCATCCTCGACGAGGGTTGAGCCCGTACAGCCCAGTCGAGGCGCTTGCGAGCGACCACGAGGTCTCGTCGTTTGATTGCGGGTCCGAAGCGCAGACCGACTGGCTGCGTCGCCACGCCTACCAGGCGCACCAGTCGGACACCTGCAAGGTCTACGTCGTCTGCCGGCGTGGCACTCGTGTCGTGGTCGGCTACTACGCCCTGGCGGCGGGCTCGGTCGAACACGAGGCGGCACCGGCGCGAGTGCTCAAGGGTGTTGGTCGCTATCCGGTCCCGGTCATCATCCTCACGCGACTGGGCGTCGAACGAACGGAGCAAGGTCGCGGGCTCGGCTCCGGGCTCGTTCGGGACGCTCTCCTTCAGACCGCTGCCGTCGCGGATCGCGTGGGCGTTCGCACGCTCCTGATCCACTGCGAAACGCAGGAGGCTCGGGCCTTCTACGAGCGCATCGAGCCCGCCTTCGAGGCGTCGCCCACCGACCCACTTCATCTCCTGTTGCTGATCAAGGATCTGCGCGAGGCCCTCGCCGCAGCGGCGCGCCTTCTCGCTGCCCACGAGGCAGCGGAGCAGACGGAGAACCCATGAGCTACATCGGACTCATGAGCTGGAAGTAGTTGTCGTCGGGATCGGCGAAGGTGGCGATCCAGAATTCAGTCGCATCGGCGGGGAGGTCAGGTCCTCCCTCCATCTGGTAGGGCTCCCGGACGATCGTCGCCCCGGCGGCCTTGAGACGCTCGAAGTCGCCCTTGACATCGGGGCTCGTGATGTTCCAGATCAGGCGTCCGGGGTGCGCGTTCCTGCCCTTGACCTGGTCGTGGGGCCCGACGGTCAAGCCGCCGTCGCCGAGCTGCCAGCCCTTGTACCCGCCCTGGTCCCAGCGTGGCTCGCCGAAGAGCCGCGTGTAGTACTCGGCCAGGATGCGGGTCCTCCGACCCGATCAAGATGCTGCTGAGGTTCATGTCGCCTCCTTACACTCCCAGTGACGGTGCGGGCGAGTCTACCGGCACGCCGAGGGACCCGGGCAGCGGTGGCTGAATGCCATGTAGGCAGCGACGTACGCGACCTCTCGGTCCGCCTCGTCGTAAGGGCGCTGATAAGCGGCGGACGTGATGATCGCGCCTTGACACGGCGACATGGCGGCCCGGCTGGCCGGCGCGACGCGCCTCGTGACCGAGGATCTGCAACATGGTCGTCGACTCGCTGGCGTCCGGATCGAGGACCCGTTCCGCTGACCTGCGGGTCGGGACCTCTCGGCGTCAGGCGCCTGGCGACCGAGACGGCTCCAGCGACGACGGGTCGACGTAGCCCATGTACTCCACGACGGTGACATAGCCCAGCCGTTCGTAGATCGCATAGCCCATGACGCTGGCCTGGAGCACGGCGACGTCGCAGCCGGCGGCGCCGCCGTCGACGGCGATCCGCGTGGTCATCGCCGCCCCATACCCCCGCTTTCTGGCCGCTGGGACCGTCGCGACGTTGTAGACGCCGATCGTTCGCCCGGTGCGAACGCCGAGGCCCGTGGTCACCGGCTGGCCGTCCGTGTAGCCGACGTAGACCGCGACCCCCGGTCGGGCGACCAAGGTCAGGCCCATGACCGCGCGCACCCACTCCTCGGGCATCTCGAATCCCGCCGCCGCCGTCCGGATGTGGTCCTCGATGCCGGCGCGGTCGGTGACCTGCCGGATCTCGTGGCCGGGCCGCGTCGCGCGTGGCTCCTCGGTCGATGCCGGGACGTGAGCCGGTAGCGGATGCAGCGCCATGCCCGGCGTCAGCGGCTCCTCCGGGTCCGGAACGAGCCTGAGCTCCTGCATGAGCGCGACGAACCGATGGTCCATGCCGACGCGCAGGTTGACGACGAACCGATCGCCCCGCTCGCGTGTCAGGGCGACCGCCGCGGCGATCGCGGCCGGCGTTGCCTCGTCACCCTCCACGAGCACCTGGTTGAAGAGCCGGAGCGGCAGTCCGGTGGCGATGAGGGCGACGCCGTCCGCCCGCCGGATCAGGGCGCCCTCGGCGAGCGACCCGACGAGCGCGAAGGCCGCGATCATGTTCTCGTGCTCGAGCCTGGCGAGCGTAGCCGGGTCCATCAGCTACTCCCCGAGCAACTGGAAATGCACCGTGCGATCGCGTGCCCTGACCCCGTCGAAGTCGACGAAGTAGATGCGCCCGAACTCGCCGAGCTCGATGCGCCCGTCGATGATGGGGATGGTCTCTGACCGACCGACGAGGCCGGACCGGATGTGTGCGTCGGTGTTCAGGCTCCAGACGGCCTGCTCTCCGAGGTTCTCCGTGGCATGGCGGATGTGGAGCGGTCCGGGATGCAGGTACTGCCCCTCGCGTCGGCATGTCGGCACGACCACCTCGAGACGATCCAGCATGTCCTGGAGGAGATACTCGGTGCCGTCGTACAGCCTGTCGTGAGACGCTTCCTGGATGAGCACGCTGCACGTCGTGTGCGCGGAATAGACCGTGATCGTGCCCATCCGGATCCCGGATCGGGAGACCGCCTCCTCCGCCTCCGCCGTCACGTCATGGAACATCGGCTTGTGCAGGGGGCTGTGGACCTCGACGGTCTGGTGATAGACGGTCATGCGATCGATCCTCTGCTGATGGTTGCGCTGGGCGAAGGATGGGCATCGATCCAGGCGTGATGCAGGGCGGCGATCATCGCCGCCATCTGCCCGATGGGATCAGCGGCCTTGAGGATGCCGGAGGAGGATCCGGTCCCTCCCACGCCCAGGCCGACCATCCGCGCCACGTCGTCCGGCGTCTGGACCCCGGCGCCGCACATGACGATGATGCCGGGGTCGATCCGCCCGACCATCTCCACCGCCCGCTCGACGAACCACTGCATCTCGGTGGCGGCCGAGCGACTCGTGGCGATGAGCTCCGGCGGCTCGGCCAGGACGATATCCGGGCCGAGCAGCGCGACCGCTGCCGCCTCCTCGGGCGAGTCGGCACAGACCATCGTGGCGAGACCGACCTCCCGGGCGCGCCGGATGGCGAGGTTGATGTCGGCGAGCGTCATCCTCCGCTCCGAGTGGTTGAGCATCGTCCCGACCGCGCCCGCCTCCTTGAGCGCCTCGGCCAGGACGCTTCCGGCACCACGGCCGGCGGTCACCGGGTCCATGTGCTGGGCGAACACGAGCAGGTGCCGCGTCTCGCGGGCGACGGCCGGGATGTCGACCGCCTGGGGATCGAAGATGACGGTGACGCCGAGGTCATGGCTCAGGCGATCCGCCGCCTTTGCCAGCCGCACGGCCTCGGCGCCGTAGGCATACCCCTTGAGTCCGATCTCGAAGACCGGCGCGCGAAGGCGAGGCCCGAGCGCCCCGTTCAAACGACGACCGCCTCGACGCCCAGCATCCGGGCGAGGTGGAGGAGCTGCGCGGTCCAGCGCCCCTGGGCGGCACCCATGTGGTGGGTCGCGCCGGCGCGCAGCCAGGCGTCGCACCACTCGGCGATGGGCAGCGTGTCGTGCTTGAACAGCGTCTGCGGGGCGGAGATGGATCGGGGCGGGAACGGCAGGAGCTGGCCCTCCGAGATGACGAACCGCCATCGACCGTTGCCCACCGTGACCAGCGCCAGGTTCGTGATCGGTCCTGGCTCGTAGGCGAATTCGAAGCCGGCCCCGAAGCCATG
>JBGPMJ010000065.1:0-9421 GCA_041486935.1 Candidatus Limnocylindria bacterium
ACGACGAGCTCGATGTCGAGGTTCGCCTTGACCTTGCCGTCGCCGTACTTGCGGATGTCCTTGCTGACGACCTTGTAGCCGCTGCGCGCCAGGAAGCTGTGGAACTGGCGCTGGTTCTCGTTCTCGGGGTCGAGCCCCGTGTAGGCGTAGGCGCGGACGAAGTCCCGCCCCGCCGTGGCCGTCTTCAACAGCGTCACGTAGTCGATGTCCACGCCGGCCGCCTTGGCCGCGTAGAAGATGTTCGCGACGTCAACGAAGACGGCGACGTTCTTGCTCACGCAAGTCTCCTGTCGTTCCCGCACCGACGCCAGGCGTCGGTCGGCTCAACGGCGCGTCGAGCGCGCCGGTCATGTCGGCCGGCCCGAGGGCCTGCCGGTGTCAGGTGCGCAGCGCGCCCCTTGGCGCGAGCTCGCACACGATGTGGGGAGCGCCATCGGCGAAACCGTAGCTCTCCCAGGCCGCCACGTCGGCGGCGCCTGCCGGGCGCGGCGCCTCCACGGCGACGCAACCCTTGTTCCGTGCCATGCGGAGCAGTTCGGCGACCAGGGCGTCTCGTACCCCGCTCGCCTCGAACCCGGCCTCCACGAGGAGCAGGTCGATGCTGCCCACGAAGCCGCCCTGGCCGACCGAAGGCCGCAGGGCGAGCATGCCGGCACCCACGATCGTGCGCTGGGCCTCGGCCACGAGCACCACGGCCGAGGGCAGGTAGACCAGCTGCCGCAGCAGGTCGGCGGCGCCCAGGGTAGCCCGGGCGTCGGCATGAGGCGCTCCAGCGGCGCCGGCGAGGAGCGTTGTGATGCGCTCCGCGTCGGTGATCCGGGCGTCTCTGACAAGGTATTCCACGGCGGTCTTCCGTCCTTCGTGGGTGGTCGCCTGCGCTCCGCTCGTCGCAGTCCTCGCGCCTCGCCAGCCGGGTCTGCCGATCGGACCCCGCCGTTTTCGCTCCGGGTGCTGGCGAAACCAGCCCCACCGGTCGAGCGCGCCGCACCGGGTGGTCCGCGACCCCATGGGGGCCGGGTCTCACACGCCCCGGGGCGCTCGGCACCGTCTTGCAATCGAGACGCCGACCGCTACTATACGGCATCACATCGGCGGCCATGGGGCCGCGGGTCGTTTCGGGCACGTTCTCAGATCGCCGCGCACCAGGGGAAGATGGGTCGTGTCTGACGACCCGGTGGTCACCGCCCGCGGGCGGGCACCGCCCCCGGGTGCCAGGACCGGAACCGGAGACCGGCAGGTAGCGTCCCGCCCGGTCGCGAACGGGGTCCGCAGTCGTGGAGTCAAGGAGGAGACTGGAAAACATGAATCCCCGCAAGTTCGGCGCGCTCGCGCTCGGCGCGATGCTCGTCGCTGCCGCCTGCAACACCGGCGGCGGCGCAACAGCCACACCCGGGGCCACGGAAGTCCCCACCCAGGCCCCGGCCGAGGTAACCCCTCCGACCGATCCGCTCGGCGTCGTGACCGTCGCTCCCGGCGACCCGATCCACATCGCGTTCTGGGGCGTCCTCTCGACGGCCGACGCGACGTTGGGACAGGACGCGCTGTATGGCGTCCAGATCGCCATCTCCGACAAGGGCGGGAAGCTGCTCGACCACACGATTCAGCTGACCACCGAGGACGGCCTCTGCACCGTCGAGGGTGGCGCGACGGCCGCTCAGAAGATGGCCGCCGACAGCACCCTTGTCGGGCTGATCGGTTCATCCTGCTCCGACGAGACCGTCGGCGGGATCAAGGCCCTCACCGAGGCGGGCCTGACCACGATCTCGCCGTCCAACACCCGCCCGCTGCTCACCGACCCCGGCCGGGATGCAACCTTTGCGGGCTACCTGCGCACGGCGCATAGCGACGCCTTCCAGGGCAAGGCCGTGGCCGAATTCGCCTACAACAAGCTCGGGCTCAAGACGGCGGCGACGATCCACGACGGCAGCAGCTACGCCGAGGCGCTCCAGCAGGTCTTCGTGGACAACTTCACGGCGCTCGGGGGCACGATCACGGCCCAGGAGGCCGTGGGGAAGACCGACACGGACATGAAGCCGGCCCTGACGCGCGTCGCCGCGACCAATCCGGAGTTGGTCTACTACCCGATCTTCGTTGCCGCGGGCGGTTTCATCACGGCTCAGGCGAGGCAGGTGCCGGGCCTCGAGACCACGGTGCTCATGGGCTCGGACGGCATGTTCACGCCTGACTTCGTGAAGGCTGCCGGACCGGCGGCCCTGAACATGTACCTCTCCAGCCCCAACTTCTCGGCCTTCCAGGCCGGGTACGCCGATTTCCTCGTGAAGTACCAGACCCTGGTCGGGAGCAAACCGATCTCGGCCTTCCACGCTCACGCCTACGACGCCACCAACATCCTGTTCGCGGCGATCGAGAAGGTCGCCGTGAAGGCGGCGGACGGCACGCTCTACATCCCCAAGGGAGCGCTTCGCGACGCGATCTACGCGACGAAGGACTTCCAGGCCATCACGGGCGTGCTGACCTGCGGCCAGTACGGGGACTGCGGTGCTCCGCTCATCGCGGTATACCAGATCACCGACTTGGAGATCCGTGGGAGTTGGCCACCGCTGAGGCCGGTCTGGCCGTAACGCGGACCTCGAGGCCGATCTCGATCCGCATACGTTCTTGACGAGGCGGCGCAGCCGGGCGAGCGTTTCGCCCGGCTGCGCCGCCTTCATCCCCCTGACCGAGGGCGACACATGTACGCGAGGTGGGTCGAGCGACTGACGGACGCCTCGATCTCCGGCTTCCTGTGGGCGTTCCGGATCGTCATCATCCTGGTCGTCGTCGTGGGCTCGGCGCTGACCCTGACCCAGGGCAAGTACTCCGTCGCGACCTGGATCGACCTTGCGTTGAACGGCCTGAGCATTGGCAGCATCTATGCCCTGATCGCCCTTGGCTACACGATGGTCTACGGCATCCTGGGCATGATCAACTTCGCGCACGGCGAGATCTTCATGGCCGGAGCCTTCGGCGGCTACTTCGCGGCAGTGGGCCTGGCCCAGGCCGGGTTCCTGAACCTGAACCCGCTCACCGCCCTGCTCTCGGTCGTGATCATGATCGCGGTCGCCATGGCCGTGTCCACGACGCTGGCCGTGCTCGTGGAGCGGATCGCCTACCGTCCGCTGCGGAACGCCCCGCGGCTGGTGCCGCTCATCAGCGCCATCGGCGCGTCGTTCTTCCTCCAGTACACGTTCCGCGGCTTCTTCGGTCCGGGCATCTACGCCTACCCGGCCATCGACGTGCTGGGCCAGGCCGTCCCGCTGTCGTTCATCAGGTTGCGCTGGGTCGACGTGCTGGTGGTCGTATCTGCCCTCGTCATGATGGCGGGCCTGTACCTGTTCGTCATGCGCACAAAGGTGGGCACCGCCATCCGGGCCGTCTCGGAGGACAAGGACATCGCGGCCCTGATGGGCATCGACGTGAACCGCGTGATCGTGACGACGTTCGCGGTCGGCGCGGCCATGGCCGGCGCGGCCGGTGTCCTCTACGCCCTGATGTTCCGCCAGATCTTCTTCTTCACCGGGTTCGTCCCGGGCATCAAGGCGTTCACGGCCGCCGTCGTGGGCGGCATCGGCAACGTCCCTGGGGCGATGCTCGGCGGCCTGTTCCTGGGCGAGGCCGAATCGATCGGCCCGACGCTGTTCCTCGATGGATTCGGCGTGCCTTCGCCGAATCAGCTGAGGGATGTGATCGCCTTCACGATGCTCGTGCTCGTGCTGGTCTTCCGCCCCTCCGGCCTCCTGGGCGAGCGCGTCACCGAGCACAAGGCATGACCGACGCACGATCGGCCGTGATGGTCGCGACGACTCGGCACCCCTGGGGCGGCGTGGTGCGGGTCGGCATCCTGGGGGGCGTGGTCGCAGTCTACCTCTGCCTGGTGGGCATCGTGCCGACCTTCGCCGAACGGCCCCTGATCAGCGGGGCCATCTCGCTGGGGCACACGGCGATCGCGCTGGCAGCGGTCTTCAGTGGCTACCTCGCGGCACGCCGGGCGCCCGCCGGGAATGTCCAAGCCGTCACGGCGGGCGCCCTCGCCGGGGCGATCGCCGGCTCGGCGCTGGCCCTGCTGGTCGTCGTCGGCGAAGTGGTCGATGTCCGCGCGGTCATGCTGCAGGCCTCGCCCGTGCTGTACGACCTGCTCACCTTCGGCATGGGACTGGCCGGATTCTGGATCCCCGCGGTTGCCGGAGCGGTGCTGGGCGGGGCCGCCGCCGCCGTCTCCACCCTGCCGTCGAGCGCCCGGCTGCCCCTGTTGTCAGGGCTTGTCTGGGTGGTCGTCCTGGGGCTGTTCGCGGGCCTGCTTCGCACGCCGATGCTGACCGGCGCCCTGAGCGGCGTCGCCCGCTTCATGTTCGCGGCGGACGGCCTGACGCCGATCGGTGCCGTGGTCACCTTCGTGGTCGCCATCGGCGCCACCGTGCTGCAGCGACGGGTCCTCATCCGCCAGCGCATCGCCAAGATGCCCGCAGCCAGACGCCGGGCGCTGCTGGCGCCAGCGCTCGTCGCTGGTCTGCTCGTCGTCCTGGTCCTGCCGCTCTCGCTGGGCGGGTTCTTCTCCCAGGTCGTCGCCCTGGCCGCCCTCTACGTGCTGATGGGCTTCGGCCTCAACATCACGCTGGGTCTGGCCGGATTGCTCGACCTAGGTTTCGTGGCCTTCTTCGCCGTCGGCGCTTATACGGTCGGCCTGCTGACCTCTCCCGGCGAGTTCGGCATCGCCCAGTGGCCCTTCTGGGCCGCCATCCCCTTCGCAGCGCTGATCGCGATGGCCTTCGGGGCCTTCCTGGGGCTGCCCATCCTGGGCATTCGGGGCGACTACCTCGCGATCGCCACGCTCGGCTTCGGCGAGATCATCCGCATCCTCGCCGGCTCCGACCTGCTGAAGCAGTGGCTCGGTGGGCCGCGGGGCATCCTGAACATCCCCAAGCCCATCGACGTGCCGCCGGGCAGCCTGCTCGCCGGGCCGAACCAGATCTACTACATCGCGCTCGCCTGCGCGGCACTCGTCGCCTTCGTCGCCTGGCGGCTGCGCGGCTCGCGCCTGGGCAGAGCGTGGATCGCCATTCGCGAGGACGAGGACGTGGCCCAGGCGCTGGGCATCGATCTGGTCCAGACCAAACTGCTGGCCTACATGTTGGGAGCGGCGTTCGCCGGTCTCGGCGGCGGCATCTTCTCGGCGCTGGTCGGCTCGATCGTCTCCAGCAGCATCCAGCTCTTCGTCTCGATCAACGTCGTCGCCATCATCATCGTCGGCGGGATGGGCAGCATTCCCGGCGTCGTGGTCGGGGCGGTGTTCCTGATCGGCGTCCCGGAGCTCTTCCGCGAGTTGTCGAGCTACCGGTTCCTGTTCTACGGGATCGCGTTGATCGCGATGATGCGCTACCGGCCGGAAGGGCTGCTGCCCTCCAGGATCGTCCGCCGCGAACTGCACGTACCCGATGAAGTGGCGTCACCGGGCGCCCCCGCCAACGGCTCCGTGGCCGGCTGAGGGAGGAGGACACGGGATGCCGCTGCTGCTGGCGGAGGGAGTGACCAAGCGCTTCGGCGGGCTCGTCGCGGTCAGCCACCTCGACTTCGAGATCGAGCAGGGGGGCATCGTCAGCGTGATCGGTCCTAACGGCGCCGGGAAGACGACCTTCTTCAACTGCATCGCCGGCTTCAACCGCATCGACGAGGGACGGATCATCTTCGATGGCCTGCCCATCTATCACCTTCGACGCGACAAGATCGCGCACCTGGGCATCTCGCGCACCTACCAGAACATCCGCCTCTTCGCCAACATGACCGCGCTGGAGAACATCCTCGTCGGCCTGCACCACCACCTTCGCTCGACGTGGATCGGCGCCGTGCTGGGCACCCGCCACGTCCGTGAGGACGAGGCGAGGGCCCATCAGGAAGCGCGACGGCTGCTCCAGTTCGTCGGTCTCCAGGGCAAGGGCGACATGCTCGCGAGCAAGCTTCCGTACGGGGACCAGCGGCGTCTCGAGATCGCCCGCGCCCTGGCCAACAATCCTCGGTTGCTGCTGCTCGATGAGCCGACGGCCGGCATGAACCCGGCCGAGACGCAGCAGATGACGGAGTTCATCCGCCGACTCCGCGATGAGCTGGGCATCACGATCCTGCTCATCGAGCACGAGATGCGTGTGGTGATGGGCCTGAGCGACCGGATCACGGTCCTGGATCACGGCGAGCGCATCGCCGAGGGTACGCCGGAGCAGGTCCGGGCGAACCCTCGGGTCATCGAAGCGTACCTGGGCACCCCGGCCACATGACCGGGGACGCGAACGGCACGGGCGGGGACGTCATCCTCCGCCTCGAGAACGTCAACACCTATTACGGCCGCATCCACGCGTTGCAGGGCATCGACCTGGAGGTGCAGCGGGGGGAGATCGTGACCCTCATCGGCGCCAACGGCGCTGGCAAGACGACGGCGCTCAAGACCGTCAGCGGCCTCCTCCATGCGCCGGTGGGCAAGGTCATCTTCGACGGCGCCGACGTGACCCACGTCGCGGCCCATGAGCTGGTGCGCGCCGGGATCGGCCACGTCCCCGAAGGTCGTCGCATCTTCGCGCGACTGACGGTCCTGGAGAACCTGCACATGGGGGGCTTCACGCGCTCGGCGACGGAGCGGTCCGAGGACCTGGAGCGCGCCCTCACGCTCTTCCCCCGACTGCGCGAGCGCCTCTCCCAGAAGGGCGGGTCGCTGTCCGGCGGCGAGCAGCAGATGCTGGCCATCGGCCGAGCCCTGATGTCCCGCCCACGCCTGCTGCTCCTGGACGAGCCCTCGCTCGGCCTGTCGCCCATCCTCGTCCAGCAGATCTTCGAGCTCATCAAGGAGATCAACTCGCAGGGCATGACCATCCTCCTCGTCGAGCAGAACGCCCTGCAGGCGCTGGGAGTGGCGCACCGCGGCTACGTCCTCCAGTCGGGCATGATCATCATGTCCGACACCGCGGCCGGGCTGGCCGCCAACGCCGACGTGCGAAGGGCGTACCTGGGCGAGATCTAGTCGAGGCCGACCGCCCAAGCCGGCGACGGTGCCTGGTCTCCGGAGCGAGCCCCGAACGGCCCGACCGTGAACCGCTCAACCCGCCGAGCGCTCGCCGACGATCTCCGCGGCACCCCAGGCGGCCATGGCCAGCCCCACGGCCGCCAGCCAGAAGCCGAGGGCCCGGTCGGGCAGGCCGAGCGCACTGAGCTGCCAGAGCTGGACGGCGCGCATCGCGAAGGCGGCCACGCCGATCGAGACGGCGAGCACGAAGCTGGCCGGGCGGTCGATGCCCAGGAGCTGATCGCCGGCGGCGTAGGGCAGCGCGATCAGGGCCAGCACGACCACCGCGGCGAGGAAGACGCCGATGCCGGCGCCATCGAAGGCGTTGCTGGTGAGGGCCGGCAGGCCGCCTTCCCCGCCCACGCGATACCAGGGCAGGAAGCAACCCAGGAGGACGAGGAGGGCGCCGCTCCCGGCCAGCAGCCGACCGCGCCCGATGATGCGCCGGTTCACGCGCCGCCGTAGACCTCCGGCTTGAGCACGCCGATGTAGGGCAGGTTGCGGTACCGCTCGCCGTAGTCGAGACCGTAGCCGACGACGAACTGGTCGGGGATCTCGAAACCGCGGTAGTCGATGGGGATCTCCACCAGTCGCCTGGCGGGCTTGTCGAGAAGCGTGCAGATGCGCAGCGAGCGCGGGTTCTTCCCCTTCAGGTAGCGCACGAGATAGTTCAGCGTCAGGCCGGTGTCGATGATGTCCTCGACGATCAGCACGTCACGACCCTCGATCGAGGCCGAGAGATCCTTGAGGATGCGCACGAGCCCGGAGGTCTCCGTTGCCGCGCCCCCGTATGAGCTGACCTCCATGAGGTCGATCGTGACAGGGATGGAGATGGCCCGCATCAGGTCGGCCATGAAGGGCAGCGAGCCCTTGAGGACGCTCACCAGCGTCAGCTCGCGACCGAGGTAGTCGGCGCTGAGGCGGGCGCCCAGCTCGATCACCTTCTGGCGGATCTGCTCCTCGCCGATGAGCACCTCGGCGACGTCGTTGGCCAGGTCCGGGATGTGCATCGTGCGCACTCGTTCCTCTCGGGCGGGCGGTCAGCGGCTCAGGCGCCGGGGGCGGTCGTGGCGGCCGCCGCGCGACGGCGGCGGGCTCGTCGCTCCCGGCGACGACGACGGGGCAGGGCCGCGGGGTCCGGCTCGCCGGGCGCCCGCGGCGGCGGCACGTCGGTGACCCGATCGTCCTCCAGCTCCTCGTCGGCCGGCCGCGCCTGCCCCTCCTCGCCGGAGAGCGACCCGGCCAGGTCGAAACGACCGTACTTCAGCAGCAGCGCCTTGAAGTCCTTGGCGTAGAAGAGCTTGATACGGATGCCGGGATAGAGCTCGCGCAGGCGGCGCAGCTTGCGGTTCTTCTTGCGCACGAGGCTCTGTTTCAGCGTCGTCAGCTCGACGTACATGTCGAGCTCGGGCAGGTAGAAGTCGGGGGAGAAGCTCTCCACGACGTCGCCGTCGAGGTTGAAGAGGATGGGAAAGGTGCGCGGCTCGTACTGCCAGGCGACCTGGTAATAGTCGAGGATCCGTGCCAGCTCGACCTCGCTGGCGTGGGCGAAGACCGGTCGATTCACGCGCCGAGGCGCCCGTCGGCGCCGCCGTCCGCGCCGAAGAGCGATTGGAAATCGCCGTCGAACCGGCGCAGGAACCTGCGCATGGCCAGCACGTCGGTCGGGCCCAGAGACGGCGCCCACGCGGCCGGCGGCGATTCGGCCAGCTCGCCGACCTCGAGGCGCGCGGCGCCACCGCGGCCGGCGACGGTGACGATGGCATTCGCCTCGCTGCCGCAGGCGCAGCAGACGAAGTCGACGAAAGAGAGCCCGTCGCGCTGGGCGCGGACGCGGATGTGCCCGTCGCGGTAGGACCGGCCGCAGGTGGCGCAGTGGAGGGACGTGAGCCGCGTGCGGAGCCAGTCGGCGCCTTCCATCGGACGCCAGTCTAGCCTTTCTCCGGGCGCCCCGGCAGGCGAGGGTCTCGCTGGGCGCTGCTATACTCCCCTCCAGTATCACTCGCAGCGAAGGAGACAGCGGTGCCCACGGGCGACGCCACCGGGCACTTCCGGCACAGCTACTCGAAGGACCGCGCCCAGCTCCTGCGCCGGCTCTCGCGCATCGAGGGTCAGGTGCGGGGCATCGGCCGCATGATCGAGCGAGACGAGTACTGCATCGACATCCTGCAGCAGACGGCCGCCCTGCGCGCCGCCGTCGATGCCATCTCGCTCCTGGTGATGGAGGACCACGTCGCCGGCTGCCTGCGCCACGCGGTCGAGAGCGGGGACGCCGCCGCCTACACCGAGGAAGTGATGGACGTGGTGCGCCGCTCCATGGGCCGGCCCATCCGCACCGCCCGGACTGCCGCGGACTGACGCCGCTGCGCCGGTGCG
>JBGPMJ010000066.1:0-9395 GCA_041486935.1 Candidatus Limnocylindria bacterium
GGACGCCGCTCACCTGCTGGACGCTGATCCCGGAAGCGGCGAGCTTGAGCGGATCGAGCGTCACCTCGACGCGCTCCAGGTCGCCGCCGGTGGTGTCGACGCTGGCCACGCCGGGGATGCCGGCCAGCTCAGGCACGACCTGGTCGCGCACGAGCGCCCCGACCTCGGTCGAGCCGCTGCCCTGGACGGTGAAGGAGAGGATGGGGAAGGCGTTGATGTTGAGCGTCGTGACCAGCGGTGAGACCCCGAAGGGCAGGCCGGCCGAGCGCAGGCTGGCCTCGATGTCGGCGACGGTGGCCTTGATGTCGGTGCCGTAGCTGAAGTCGGCCACGACGATGGAGAGGCCGGCCGCCGACGTCGATCGCAGTGAGGTCATGCGCGCGACCCCGCTGAGCGTTCGCTCCACCGGCTTCGTCACCTGCTCGGCCACGTCGGTAGTGCCCGCGCCCGAGTAGGGCGTGATGACGGTCACGATGGGGAAGTCGATGTCGGGCAGCAGCTCCGACTTCAGGCTGCCCCACGACAGGATGCCGGCCACGAACACCGCGGCGGCGAGGAGGAAGGTGACGGAGGCGCGCCGGACGGCAAGCTCGGTGAGTCGGTACACGGGGACCCCACGGCGGCTGGTTGATGGCAGGAGCCCGGGCTGTGCGCGCCCGGTCGGCGGACGCCGCGGAGCGGGTCAGGCTCCCGGCGGACCGTCGGAGAGTCTACGACATCGCCTGCCCGTACCGCCCGGGCGGTCTAGGATGCGGCCATGGTCGAGGCGCCCATCGCGCTGCACGGTGGCGGGGAGGCGATGCCCGGCGACGAACGCGTCGCACGGACGCTCCTAGAGCTGGCCGCCGTCCCGGCCCTCGAACGGTCACGGGCGTGCCTGCCGGGCACGGCCGGCGACCCGGCGGCGCGGCGGGTCGTGATCCTGCCCACGGCCGCGGCGCGCGGCCGGCCCGACCTCGTGGCGGCGAGCATCGGCCGCTTCCTGCGCGACGTGGCCGCGGAGGACGACATCCTGGTCCGCGTGGATGTGGCCGGCGTCCTCGACCGGCTCTCGGCGGAGGAGGGAGCGGTGGCCGGGCTCATCGCAAGTGCCGACCTGCTGGTCCTGCCGGGCGGCGATCCGGATCTGATCCCGGCCGTCCTGCCCGACACGCTCGCCTGGAGGGCGATCCTCGCGGCGCGGGCGCGGGGCGCGACCGTATGGGGCGCGAGCGCCGGCGCCATGGCGCTCGGGGCCTGGTGCCCGACGCCGGACGGCGGCGTGCCCGGCCTCGGGCTCGTGCCGGGGTTGTTCGTCGTGCCGCACTTCCGAACAGAGACCTCCGTCGACCGCCTCCGCGCGCAAGCCCCGGCGGGTCTCGGCGTCCTGGGGCTGGCCGAGCGGACGGCGCTCGTCGGCTCGGGGCGCGAGTGGCGCTGCGTCGGCGAAGGGACCGTGACGTGGTTCCCGCCTGGGGCGTCGCAGCCGGCGATCGGCGTCCGCGACGGGGAGCCCTTGAAGCTGCCCGGCTGAGGCCTTACCGAGCGTTTACGTGCGCGGGTCGCCACGTTGACCGGACCGGCCGAAGGTTCCCACGAGCGGCGGCACCGGCCGCCCGAACATCGCATCCCCTGGAGGTTCTCACCATGGATCGCATCCCCCGCTGGCGGCTCGCCCTCGTGGCAGCTGCCCTGGTCGTCCTCGCCGCCCTCGGCGCCGGCCTCGTCCTCGCCGCCGACCCCGCCACACCACCGGCCGGACCCCCGGCGGGAGCGCCGGCGGTCGACCCGTTCAGCGGCCCGCTCGACGTCCCCGGCCTCGGCCCCCTGCTGGGCGCGGGTCCCGGCGCCCCCGGCGTCCAGGCACCCGGCGCAGCGGGCGCGCCCGACGGCCAGCGCCAGCGGCCGTTGCGCCGCCTCCTCGAGCGGATGCAGCGGCTGGTACACGTCGAAGCCACCGTCGATCTGCCCGACAAGGGCATCGTGACCTTCGCCGTGGACCACGGCACCATCTCCGCCATCGGCGGCGGCACGATCAGCGTCAAGGAGAAGGACGGCAGCACGGTCACGCTGAAGACGACCGACGAGACGAGGGTCCGAAAGGACCGCGAGCCGGCCAAGCTCACCGACCTGACGGTCGGCGACGAGGTCGTCGTCATGTCCCGCCTCGAGTCCGGATCGTTCGTGGCCTATCGCATCGGCGTCCCGCCCGCCCAGCCCGCCACGACCGACTGACCGTCGCGCCATCGGCCGGCGAGGGCGAGCTGCCAGAGATCCTGGAGCGCGCCCTCGCCATCAACCGCGCTACTCTGGATCCGTGGAGGATCAGCGGAGACCCGGCGAGGTCATCGTCGTCGGCTCGGTCAACGTCGACCTCATCGCCCTGGTGGCGCGACTTCCCGGTCCCGGTGAGACCGTGACCGGCGGCGTCTTCGAGCGCCAGAACGGCGGAAAGAGCGCCAACCAGGCCGTGGCGGCGGCGCGTGTCGGGGCGCGCGTGCGGCTCGTGGCGGCGGTGGGCGACGAGGACGTCGGCAGCCAGGCGCTGGCGGGTCTGCGGCAGGAAGGCGTGCATACGGACGGTGTCGTGCGCCTGACCGGCGTGGCCACGGGCGTGGCCTTGATCGTCGTCGACGCCGCGGGCGAGAACCAGATCGCCGTGGCATCCGGAGCGAACGCCGCGCTGACCGGCGATCAGGTGGCCGCGGCGCTGGCAATGAAGGAGCCGAGCCCGGGGGCGGTCTGCCTCATCGGCTTCGAGGTCGGCGATGCGGCCGTGCTGGCCGCCGCCCGCTGGGCGGCGAGACACGGCCTGACGACAGTGGTAGATCCCGCGCCCGCCCGGCCCCTGCCACTCGGCCTCACCGAGCTGCACCCCATCCTCACGCCCAACCGCGGGGAGGCCACGACGCTGTCGGGCGAGGAGGAGCCGGAGGCGGCGGCGATCGTCCTGCGCTGGCTCACGCGCGCGCCCGTGCTCGTGACACTCGGCGCGGACGGCGTGCTTGTCGCCGACGATGCGGGCATCGAGCGGCTGCCGGCGCTGCGGGTCGAAGTCCGGGACGCCACCGGCGCGGGCGATGCCTTCAAGGGCATCCTCGCCGCAGAGCTCGCCCGCGGGGCGTCGCTGCGAGATGCGACGCGCTGGGCCATCGCCGGGGCCGCGCTCTCGACGCGCCTGCCCGGCGCGCAGGCCGGCCTGCCGACGCGCGAGGAGATCGCCTCCGCCGTCGGCGCGAGAAGCGCCGAGGACTGGTGAGCCGGCTGGGATTCGAACCCAGGACACGAGGATTAAAAGTCCCCTGCTCTGACCGCTGAGCTACCGGCCCGCCGACCATTGTGCCGGAGCCGGCCGGGTGCGGTGACACGTGGCACCAGAAAGAGGCCATCGCTCACTTCCCGGGGCAGGACGTCCGGCGTAGCATGCGTGGTCCCTTCGTTCTACCCGGACGCGAGATGCACCCACGAGCCCCGATGTCATTCCGATCGACAGGGGCCCCGCGCGTACCGACAGGTCGGTGCCCCCCCATCGCGGGCGGCACGGCGCGCCGGCGGCGCGGAGACGGGCAATCGCTGGCCGAATTCGCCCTCGTTCTGCCGATCATGCTCGCCGTCCTGGCGGGCATCGTTCAATTCGGCGTCATCTTCTGGGCCCAGGTCACGCTGACGCAGGTCGCGCGTGACGTGGGGCGATGGGCGGCCACGCAGGCGGATTGCACCCTGGCCCAACCGGTGATCGACCACGCGAATCAGCTCGCCGCATCGTCGTCGCTGATCGGCTACACCACGTGGACCAGCACGAACGTGATCGTGTCGTGGCCCGAGGGTATACGCGAGCCGGCAGGCACAGCATGCCCGCCGAACGACAACTCGACCGTCGCGTGGGTCCAGGTCGAGCTTCGACACGACGTGCCCATATTCCTGCCCGGCCTCCAGTACGTCCCCGGCATCGGAACGTGCGATGCCGTTGGTTGCCACATCCGCCTGACGACCGCGACGCAGTTCCGCATGGAGCCGGCGCCGTGATGGATCGATGCCGACGGGGGCAGACGGGCCAGGCGCTCGTCCTGCTCGTCCTGCTGATGACGCTCATGCTGGCCATGCTGGCGTTCGCACTCGACGTGAGCCGCGCCTATTCGCTGCAGCGGTTCGAGCGCAGCATCGCCGATGCGGCAGCGTTGGCCGGAGCCCAGGACCTCCAGGACCTCAACTCCCGGACCGTGACGAACCCCGATCGGCAACGGGCTCGGACCCACGCGCTCGCGACCCTGACCAGCGCCCTCGGCGCGACCGGCGCCGCCACCGATCCCGCCTGCAACGTCGCCAGCGACATCGTCGATTGCCCGATCCCGGGGACGGACTACCTGGTCTCCGTGAAGACGCCGTCGCCGACGTGCGTGCACTGCGATCCGGACCATGCAGTCCAGGTCGCGGTTCGAATCCCCAGCCTCGAGCTGACCGTGGCTGGGTTCTTCGGTCAGGGTCGATGGAACGTACCCGGGACGTCGGTCGCCGGCCTGACCTTCCGATCCAAGTACGCGATCCAGACGCTGCGGCCGCCGAACATCCTGCACAACGGCCTCGATCAGAACCGCAACGATCTCGAGACGAACGGCACCAATACGCGGATCACGGTGCTGCGCGGAGACGTCGGCACGAACACGACCGTCCAGACGAACTCCTCGTCGATGGTGGTCGTGTCTCCGGGATACTTCATCTACCACATCGACGACATCGTCCCGGATCCGTGGAACAAGGACCTCGCGGGAAACCCTCACGGGAAGCTCATCCACAAGCTGCTCCGCGATCCCGCTTACCAAGTTCCCAGCCGAGATGGCCTGCCGACCTTCAGCCTCATGGCGGATGGTGTCGACGCAGGCTGTGCGCTCGTCCTGGATCCAAGCGTCGTCCCGGCCGGCGCACGGTGTTTCCGGCCCGGCATCTACGCAGCAGAGTTCAGGGATGGCTCCGCGAACCCCGTGAGCTACCTTGAGCCCGGCGTCTACTTCTTCGACCATGGGCTGGACATCTCGTACTCGTTGTACGGTGGCGTGGAAGCCGCGCAACCGGGCGTCGCCCTGGTCATCCCCCAGGATCGGACGTACGCGGCCAACAACGCCGACGTGCTCCAGCTGAACTTCGGGCCGAGCACCTGCGCGAGCGATTCGTGCCGCGCAGCGCCTGCCGTGGATGCCGTCGGCCGGGTCCAGACGACAGAGGGGTTGCCGCTGACCCTCATCGTCCCCCGGGATCAAGCGTGCTTCAGCGGAACGCTGCCGCAGCTGTGCTCGGACAACCAAAACGATGCGATCCGGATCCCCGGCAACGCCCAGGTTCGCGTGGGCGGGGTCGTCTACGCGCCCTCCGACAGGGTGCAGGTCAACGGTGACCTGACCGACACGGTCGGTACGATCGGCCAGATCATCGCCTGGACGGTGACCTACTCGGGCGGCGCGCACCTCAACCAGGAGTACCCGGGGGGCGAGGAGCGCGGCGTCCTGCGCCTGGACGGGGCCTGCTCGGCGGGCACCGTCTGCAACAGCCCTTACTAGCCGGCACGGTACGTTTGGGGTACTTGAGCGGCATGTCAGTCCGACGTAGGGTGCCGACATGGGCAAACGTGTCGTCGCTGCGGTCCTCTGGTCGTACGTCGGTCTCATCGCGGCGTCGCTGACCGAATTCGTCTTCTCGATCCCGTTCGGTCTGACGGCCGCGGTCGGCTTCGCGACTGCCGCCTTGCTGGCGGTGGACCCGCCAGGTCGTATCTGGGTCAGGGCTCGGCATGAGGCGATGCCGGCCCCGCACGTCTCGGCGCAATCCGTTCCGGAGTTCGGCCCCACACCGACCAGCCGCCCGGCCTGACGCCGCCCGCGCCGGGGTCAGCCGACGGCGAGCAACGCCACGCCGATCACCACCAGCACGGCTCCGGCCAGCCGGCGCGGGCCGACCCGCTCCTTGAGCACGACGGCGGCCATCACGGTGGCGATGACCACGCTCGACTCGCGCCCCGCCGCGACCGACGCCGGTGGGGCGATGGTCAGCGCCGCCAGTGCCGCCCCGAAGCCGGCGAAGATCGCTGCGCCGATGAAGGCCGTGGACGGGCGCAGCTCGGCACGGACGGCGGCGAGGCCCTTGATGCGCGTGATGGCGGCCAGGTAGACGAGCCCGGGAACGGCGAGGGCGAGCACGACGTACGCGGTCGGCGAGGCGAACTGCAGACCCTGGCGGTCCACCAGCGTGTAGCCGGCGATCGTCGCCGCAACGCTCAGCGCCAGCAGCGTCCCGGCCCGGTCCCCGGACCCGGCCGCCCCCCGCCCGAAGCCGCGCACGAGGAGCACGCCTGCCCCGACCCCGAGCACCCCGAGCGCCTCGAGCGGCGTCGTCGGGATGCCCAAGGCGAGCGCTGCGACCAGGAGCACGATGACCGGCGCCAGGCCCCGTGCGAGCGGGTAGACGAGGCTCATGTCGGCGCGCCGGTAGGCGGCGGCCAGCAGCGCGAAGTACGCGGTCTCGATCACCCACGTCGCCACGAGGTAGGGCCAGACGCCGGCCTCGACCCGCCACGTCGGGAGGGTGAAGGGCAGAACGAGCAGGGCACCGATGGGCACGGCCAGCGCCGTCGCCGCCTCCGTGTCGCGGGCGCGCGCGATGAGCAGGTTCCACGACGCGTGGAGGACGGCGGAGAGGAGGACCAGCGCCAGCGCGAGCGGCGGCATCGGGCCGCTCAGCCCGCGCGAGAGCGGTCGTAGACCTCGGGGTTGACGGGGGTCGGCAGGCGCTCGCCGTGCAGGCCGGCGAGGAGGTTGGCGGCGGCCATCTGGGCCATCTTGCCGCGCGTGGCGCGCGTGGCCGAGGCGATGTGCGGCACGATGAGGCAGTTGGGCAGCGCGAGTAGCGGGTCGTCCGGAGCCATCGGCTCGGGGTCGGTCACGTCGAGGGCGGCGGCCGCGATGACGCCCCGCTGCAGCGCATCGGCCAGCGCGACCTGGTCGACGACCGGCCCGCGCGAGGTGTTGACCATGACGGCCGTCGGCTTCATGCGCGCCAGGGCCGTGGCGTCGATGAGGTGGCGGGTGTCCGGCGTGAGGTTCACGTGCAGGCTGATCATGTCGCTGCGCGCGAACAGCTCATCCTGCGAGACGGCCGTGACACCCAGCGCTGCCTGCTCCTCAGCCGAAGGCGGGAAGGCATCGTGGACGAGCACGGTCATGTCGAAGCCGTGGGCGCGCTTCGCCATCTCCTTCCCGATGCGCCCGAAGCCCACGATGCCGAGCGTGGCGTGGTGGACGTCCGGGCCGAGGAGGAGCATCGGCCCCCAGGTCTTCCAGTGGCCGGCGCGCACGTAGTCGTAGCCCTCGGGGATGCGCCGCACGGCCGCCATGAGCAGGGCGAAGGCGAAGTCGGCGGTGGTCTCGGTGAGGACGCCCGGTGTGTTTCCCACCGGGATGCCCCGGCGCGTGCAGGCGGGCACGTCGATGTTGTCGTAGCCGACGGCGAAGTTGCTGACCACGCGGAGCTGCGGGCCCGCGGCGTCGAGCAGCTCGTCGTCCACGCGGTCGGTGAGCAGCGAGAGCAGGCCGTCGATGCCCCGCACGCGGCGCAGCAACTCGTCGCGCGGCGGCGGCAGCGCGTCCGTCCAGAGGTCGGCGTCGGTCTCGGCGAGGACGCGCGTCAGCCCCTCATCCGGGATCCTTCGCGCCACGAAGACGCGCGGTCGGCCGTCCGAAGCCCGGCTCACGCTGCGCCGACCCGAGCCACCACGTCGGCGATGCGCTCCACGGCGCGGCGCAGGTTGGATTGGGAGTTGGCGTAGCTGATGCGCGCGTGGTCCACGCCGACCCGCCCGAAGGCGCTGCCGGCGAGCAAGGAAACGCCCGCCTCGTAGAGCATCTTGTCGGCGAACTCGCCGCCGGTGAGGCCCGTGCCGGACACGTTGGGGAAGACGTAGAAGGCGCCGTGCGGGCGGCGGCAGCGGATGCCGGGGATGGCGTTCAGGCCGTCCACGACCAGGTCGCGCCGGGCATGGAACTCGGCGACCATGGCGTCCACATCCCCCTGCGGCCCGGTGAGCGCCTCGACGGCCGCGATCTGCGAGAAGGCCGAGGTGCACGAGACCGAGTTGATGATCAGGCGGCTGAAGGGCTGCACGAGCGCCTGGGGGACGATCGCGTAGCCGAGGCGCCAGCCGGTCATGGCGAAGGTCTTGCTGAAGCCGTCGAGGATGATCGTGCGCTCGGCCATGCCGGGCAGCGCGGCGATCGAGTGGTGCTCGCCCTCGTAGATGATGCGGCCGTAGATCTCGTCGGCGAGGACGACGATGTCGCGCTCGATGGCGATGGCCGCGATGGCCTCGAGGTCGGCCCTGTTCAGCACGCCACCGGTGGGGTTGGCCGGGCTGTTGAAGATGATCAGGCGCGTCCGGTCGGTGACCAGCGAGCGCAGCTCATCGACGTCGAGCCGGAAGTCGTGCGCCTCGCTGAGCGGGATGGGCACCGGACGCGCACCGACGAAGCTGGCCATCGACTCGTAGATGGGGAAGCCGGGGTCGGGGTAGATGACCTCGTCGCCGGGGCCGGCCAGCGCCGTGATGGCGTAGTGCATGATGGGCTTGGCGCCGGGGGTGACGACCACGTTGCCGGGGTCGACGGCGAAACCGCGCCGGGCGGTCGAGTCGGCGGCGATCGCCGCGCGCAGCTGGGGCAGCCCGAGCGCCGGCCCGTAGTGCGTCCAGCCGGCGTCGAGCGCCCGCTTGGCCGCCTCGCGAATGTTGGCCGGCGTATCGAAGTCGGGCTCGCCGATCTCGAGGTGGATGACGTCCACGCCGGTGGCCTCCAGCGCCCGGGCGCGGGCGGCGGCCTCGAAGGCCGTCTCCGTGCCGATATCGCGCATCCGTTCGGCCAGTCGCATGGGCGGCATGCTAGCAAAACCGGGGGGCGCTCCGCGGGTTCTCTGGGCGGCGCACGAGTGGCGTGCGAGAATCGCGGCGTGACTCGCTTCTACAGCATCGACCAGGCCAACGCCCGACTGCGCGACCTTGGCCCCATCCTGCACAAGCTCAAGGCCGATCGCGACGCGGTCGCCGACGCGCGTCGTGAGCTCGTCCGCTTCCGCGCCGCGAACGGCAACCGTCACCACGCAGAGGACGTGAAGACCCGCGAGGATGGCATCCGCGACCTCGTCTTCCGCATGGAGCGGTACGTGGCACAGATCGTCGCCTGGGACGTGACCCTGCGCGACATCGACACGGGCCTGGTGGACTTTCCCGCCCTCGTCAACGGCCGCCAAGTCTGCCTCTGCTGGCGGCTGGGCGAGGACGCCGTCGCCTGGTGGCACGAGCTGGAGGCGGGCGTGGCCGGCCGAAAGCCGCTCATCGATCTCGCCTGAGCCCGAAAGGAGAGCATCCGGTGGAACGTCCA
>JBGPMJ010000067.1:0-9328 GCA_041486935.1 Candidatus Limnocylindria bacterium
CGGCGGATGGCGATGGCGGCGCGGAAGAGCCGGCGCATCTCCCGGTCTCCGGCATCGGGATCCACGGGGTAGGCCCGGCGGCAGTCGGGCACGAGGTCGCCCTCCATGCCCAGCTCGTCACCGTAGTAGATGCACGGCGCGCCGGGCAGCGTCATCTGCAGCGTGACCGCCAGCCGCAATGCGGCGCGATCGCCGCCGAGGACGGTCAGGGCGCGCGGCGCGTCGTGGCTGCCGATGAGGTTGAGCTGGCTGCGCACGATGGCCGGGTCGTAGTTCGCCATGAGGTCCGCCAGGCGCGTCGCGAAGGCGGGACCGTCGAGCGGGGACAGCATCTGCCGGTACGTCTCGTGCCGCGTCACGACCGAGCGGTCCAGCGAGGCGCCGCCCGCGAAGCCGAGGATGGCCGTCCCCAGCGGGTAGTTCATCAGCGCGTCGAAGCGGTCGCCCCGCAGCCAGTCGGGGGCTTCTTCCCAGATCTCTCCGACGAGGTAGGCCTCGGGGTCGACCGCCCGGCAGCGCTGTCGGAACTCCTGCCAGAACGACTCGTCGTCGATCTCGTCCGGCACGTCGAGCCGCCAGCCGTCGATGCCGAAACGGAGCCAGTGCTCGGCCACGCCGAGGAGAAACTCGCGCACCGGCGGGTGGGCGACGTTGAGCTTGGGCAGCGCGGGCAGGTTCCACCAGGCGTGGTAGCCGAGCGCGCGCGAGGGGTGGCCGACCTCGTCGACGCGCCCCCGGTCCGGATAGGCGTCCAGTCCGCGCCGGCCCGCGCGTACCGCCTCATCGAGGATGAACCAGTCGCGGTAGGGGGACGCGGCGCCGTTCTCGAGGACGTGATGGAAGGGCCAGAAGCCGCGACCGGTGTGATTGAAGACGCCGTCGAGGACGACCCGCATGCCGCGGGCATGCGCCAGGTCGAGCAGCTCGCGCAGGGCCTCGTTCCCACCCAGCAGCGGGTCCACCGCCAGGTAGTCGTAGGTGTGGTAGCGGTGGTTCGAGGCCGAGGCGAAGATCGGGTTCAGATAGAGCGCGTTGACTCCCAGCTCGGCCAGCTCCGGCAGCCGCTCGACGATCCCCAGCAGGTCGCCGCCCTTGAAGCCGTGCGCCGTGGGCGGGGCGTCCCAGGCTTCCATGTGGTCGGGCTTGACGACGCGCGCGCTGGTCGCGAAGCGGTCGGGGAAGATCTGGTAGAAGACGGCATCCTTGACCCAGGAGGGGGTGCTGGGGCTCATGCGGGCGTAACATCCTCGTGCTGAACCGGAGGGTGACGATGGTGCTGCACATCGGTGGGCGGATCCGCGGGATCCCGATCGCGGCCGACCCTGCCGGGCCCGAGGCCCCGGAGGGCGCGACCGCCGAGCCAGGGAGCGGGACTTCCGAGCCGACGGCCACGGACCTCGGACCGCGCGGCGCCGACGTCATGGCGCTGCTGGCGCGGGCGGCCCGTCTGACGCCCGAGGAGCGCGGGCGCCTGGCCCGTGAGGCGGGCTGGCGATGGTCGCCGGTCAGCCTGCCCGGCGGTGGCATCACGGCGGCCCACGGGGCGGCCCTGGCGCGGGCGCGCCAGGCCGGGCGCGGTCGGGCCATCGCCTGGCTGGACGTGGCGGTGGGGCGCGCCCTCGGCGAGAGCGCCGGCCGCCGCAGCAGGATCCACCAGGCGGTCGCCAGCGCGGCCCTCGGGCTGGCCGCGGCCGACCTCGTCGCGGACGACGTGCTCGAGGTCCTGCTCGGCCCCTGGCGCACGACCGTCCATTAGCCGCAGTGGTCGATGTCGCGCCACTTCGCCACCGTGTCCGCGACTCGCTGGGTGCCGTCCGCGCCGTAGGCCACGGTGATCGTGCGATTGGGGATCTCGCCGCAGCCCGAATCCTTCTCGACCGCATCCCATGAACCGCGGGTGTACTTGTACTGCGGCGTGGCTCCGTCCGGGAAGGTCACGGTGATGGCCCAGGTCCCGTCGGTCGCTCGGGTCATCGCCGTCCCGCCCGGGTTCCAGCCCTGGAAGTCGCCGGCCAGGAAGATCGTGTCGCCCGGGGGGGTGTAGTCGGGGAGGGTGACGCTGAAGGTCACCTGCACCTCGCGCTTCGTGGCCGCCGTGACGAGTTCCGGTGAGCGAGCTGAGCGGTTGAAGCTCGTGTCCACGGCCACCACGACGTACGCATACTGGCCGCCGGCCGCCACGGTGCCGTCGGTGAAGGTGGGCGCCGTCGTCGAGCCCACCGCTGCGTACGATCCGCCCGGCGCCTCGGCACGCATGACCTCGTAGCGGTACAGGTCCGCAGCGCCGACCGGCGCCCAGGCGAGCGTGACGTGATCCTCCGCCGTATCCGTGACCGTCGGCGCGCCTGGCGCGGGCGGCGGATCGGCGTCGCTGCCGGCAAGCGCGGTGAGCCGCACGGCCTGATCCGCGGCGAACCCGTTGGCGCTGCCGTCGAGATCGCCGTAGATCCAGGTCTCGCCCCCCGTCGTCGAGACCCGCATCGCAACGGCGGATGCACCGGCGGTGTCCGGTCGCAGGTGCGCGGCATAACGATCGGCACCGTCGACATCGCCGGTGAAGGTCGCCTCGGTCCACCGCCAGCCCGCGTCCCGGGCCGGGTCCGACGCGTCCGGCCCGAGTCCGAACTGGACGCGCAGGCCGATCGCCTTGCCGGCAGCCGCCGTCACGCCGTCCACCGCAACGCGTCCCGTGACCGACGCGCCTTCGCCCGTGGCGGAAAGCGGCGTCTGCATGGCCGCCGGCCCCTCGAGGCGCGCATCCGCCACGGTCAGCTCGGGGAGCGCATCCACCTCGGGCGACCGCCGGGACACGTTGCCCGTGGCGTCCAGGGCCGTCACGACGTAGTGGTAACGGGTCCCATCGCGAGCGGTCGCGTCGGTGAAGGCGGGCTCAGCGACATCGGCCAGCGCCGTGTAACCGCCGGCCCGGACCAGCGACCTCCAGACCCGATAGCCGGCCGCGCCATCGACCGGCGGCCAGCGCAGGTCGACCCGGCCGGCAGCCGCGGTCGCCTGAAGGCCGTCGGGGGCGCGCGGTGGCGCCAGGTCCGTGCCCGGGGCAACGACGAGGACGGCCGCGGAACGTGCCGCGACGCGGACCTCGAGGCGGCCGCCGCTGACGGTGGCGCCGGGCCCGCCGAGCGCGTCGGTCAACCGTGCGCCGTCCGGGAGCTGCCCCGACACGTCGGCGGTCACCACGCGCTCCTTCCCAGCCATGTTGAGCACGGTGACGACCGCGTCGGCGTCCGTACGGCGAAGGAACGACACGGTGTCGGTGTCGTCGTCGGCCAGCAGGAAGCGCAGGTCTCCCTCGCGCAGCGCGACATGGTCGGCGCGGAGGCGGGCCAGCGTGCGGTAGTAGGCACGAAGATCGGTGTCCTCGCTACCCCAGGGATAGGGACGCCTGTCGTCGGGATCGTCCTGCCCGCTGAGGCCCACCTCGTCGCCGTAGTAGATGGAGGCCATGCCCGGCCAGGTCAGCTGGATCGCCGCCACCAGGCGCAGCTTGGCCTTGCCCTCCGCCAGCGCCGCGGGATCGGCCTTGGCGGCATCGTTCTCGGCGGCCGGCGTGAGCGTCCAGAGGATGCGCGTCGTGTCGTGGCTGTCGACGAGGTTCAGGAGGGCGTTGAACGCCGGCGGCGGGTAGTCCTCCTGGACCCCGCGCATGGCGGCCGCGAAGCGGCTGGGCGTCAGCGCCTCCAGCGAGCCGTCGAGGTCGGGCGTGTCGCCGTTCACGAGCGCGATCACGGCGCGCCGGAAGCGGTAGTTCATCGTCGAATCGACCTCGGATCCCAGCAGCCAGGGCGAGGTGTCGCCCCACTGTTCGCCGAGCACGAGCGCCCCCGGATCGACCGCTTTGGCCGCCGCACGGATGCGCCGCAGCATGTCGTGGCTGAGGCTGTCGACGACGTCGAGACGCCAGCCCGCGATGCCCCGACGCAGCCAGTAGGGCACGACCCCGTCCGGGCCTGTGACCAGGTCGAGGACGGCCGGGACCTCCTGCATCTCGGGGATCGTGTCGAACCCGAACCAGCCGACGTAGTACGTGTCGGAGCCGCCCGGCTTCGAGGGCGCGCAGGGCGACGGCTCGTTCGGCCCGGGCGCCCGGAAGGTGAACCACGAGCGATACGGCGAGGCGGCCGACTCGCAGGCGCCGACTTCCGAGAAACGGTGCGCCCGGTCGAACCACGGGGAATCGGAGGAGACATGGTTGAAGACGCCGTCGAGGATGATCCGGATGCCCCGCGCCCCCGCCGCCGCGATGAGGGCATCGAGGTCGGCGTTCGTGCCCAGGTCCGGGTCGACGGTCAGGTAGTCCGAGGTGTCGTAGCGGTGGTTCGAAGGCGCCGCGAAGATCGGGTTGAGGTAGAGGACCGTCACCCCCAGGTCCGCCAGCTCCCCGAGCCTGGCCGTGATGCCGGCCAGGTCGCCGCCGTAGAAGTCGCGACCCAGCGGCCCTTCCGCGCAGGAGACGCCCTGATAGGCGCGGCAGTAGCCCTCCGGCCGCTCATCCCAGCGCTTGACGAGCACCGGGTTGCCGTAGACGTCACCGTAGCGAAAACGGGCGGCGCCCTCGGCCCCCGGCGTGGCCGCCGGCGATGGGTCGTTGCCGGGATCGCCGTTGGAGAACCGGTCGGGGAAGATCTGGTAGACGACCGCCCCACGCGTCCAGGCCGGCGTCGTGAAGTCCGGGTCGTAGGCGGTGATCTGCCAGCCGCCTTCCTTGGGCGGCTCGCGGTAGATGCCGCCGGTGCCACCGTCGGCGACCGGATCGTCGCTGAGATAGCGCGTGGCACTCCCGTCATGCGCGACGATCGTGTAGTCGAGCACGGTCGGCGTGGCCAGGGTTCGGATGGTCGCTTCCCAGTACGCATAGCCGTGCTCGCCGGCGGTCGGGTCGGTGGCCACGAGGACCATGGGCGCGACGACGGAGGTCCCGGCCAGCCGGTCCGCCAGGCGCACGTCGGCGCCGGAGAGATCGCCCGCGGTCGCCCGCAGGCGCAGGATCACCGCCGTGCCGGCCGGCACGGCGCCGCCGGGTGTCCGGTAGAGGTCGTCGCGGCTGTCGTGCTGGAGGTCGGCGTCGCGGATGTGGCCGTCGATGGTAAGCGGCGGCCGGTCTGCCACGGGCGGCGCGCCGGGCGGGGCGCTGGGCTCCGCGGTCCGGGCGGGCCCGCTCCCCGGGCGGCCCGAGACGAACAGCCCGGCCAGGACGGCGGCGACCACGAGGAGGATGGCGGCGACCGCCGCCGGCCGCCGCCGGGCCCGGGGGATCACCCCTTGACGCCGCCGAGCGTCAGGCCGGAAACGAGGTACTTCGAGGTGTACACGAAGAGGATGACCACCGGCAGGCTGACGATGATCGCAGCCGCCGACAGCTCATTCCATTGCGTCTGGAACTGGCCCTGGAAGCGCGTCACGCCGAGCGTCCAGGTCAGCAGCTCCTCCTTCGACCCGATCAGCACGCTGGCCGTGAAGTACTCGCCCCAGGCGGCCAGGAAGTTGAACAGGAAGACGATGGCCAGGGCCGGCAACGACAGCGGCAGAAGGATCTTCCAGAACGCCTGCAGCTGCGAGCAGCCGTCGATCAGCGCCGCTTCCTCGAGATCGATGGGCACCGTGTCGTAGTAGCCCTTGAGGATCCAGATGCTGAAGGGGATGGAGGTCACCGAGTAGGCGATCACGAGGCCCCGATAGGTGCTCACCAGGTCGAGCTGGACGGCCAGCAGGTAGATCGGGACGAGCAGCATGATGCCCGGGATGAGCTGCGTAGCGAAGAGGAAGGTCAGGCTGAGGCCGCGTCCGCGGAACTTGAAGCGCGAGAAGGCGTAGGCCGACGTCGCGGACATGATGAGGCCGACGGCCGCGGTGCCCAGCGTGATGACCAGGCTGTTGAACAGCCATTGCGGCAGACCCGATTCGAAGATCACCTGGCCGAACGCGTCCAGGGTCGCGCCCTGCGGGATGATCGAGAAGTGCGGGTCGAGGAGGTTGTTGCCCGGCCGCAATGCCGTGCCGAAGACCCGGATGACGGGAAAGACGGCGATCAGGGACGCGAACAGCAGGACCAGGTGGATCAGCGCCCGCTTGACCGGCGCATCTTGCCCTCGGGCCGGCGCGACGGTGAGACGGCGCAGGAGCGACCGTTTCGGGGCGCGCCTGGCGGAGGTTGCCGCGGGGACCGGGGCGCTCATTCGTAAGCTCCCTTCAGCGCCTTCGTCCAGCGCACGTAGAACACCGTGAAGACGAGCAGGATGGCGAAGATCACGAAGGCGAAGGCGGCCGCGAAGCCGTAGCGGCTGTACTGGAAGGCGGCGCGGTAGAGCGCGGTCACGAGGATGTCGCTCGTCTCGAGCTCATTCTGGTTGATGAAGAAGGGCACCAGGATCTGGTTGAAGGTCAGGAAAGTCCCCAGCAGGATGGCCGGGATGAGCACCGGCCTCAGCAGGGGCAGCGTGATGGTGCGGAACGACTGCACCGGGCTCGCGCCGTCGATCTCGGCCGCCTCGTAGTACTCGTGCGAGATGCTCTGCAGGCCGCCCAGGACGATCACCATCATGAACGGGACGCCGAGCCAGACGTTCGTGATGAGCATGGCCGCGAAGTTCCAGATCGGCTCGGATAGCCACGGGACGGGCCCCAGGCCGACGAGCCCCAGGAGCTGGTTCACGGCCCCGTATTCGAAGTTGTACTCGGTCCGCCAGATCTGCAGCGAGGCGGTGGCCGGGATGGCCCAGGGCAGGATGAGCATGGCCCGGTACGCCGTCCGACCGCGCAGCCGCCTGTTGAGCATCAGCGCCAGCCCGATGCCCAGTGTCACGTGGAAGAAGACGTTGGTGACCGTCCAGATGACCGTCTGCGCGAAGAGCTGGAAGAAGCCGGTCTGCTTCAGGACGGGGCCGGTGAAGACGTTGATGTAGTTCTGCAGGCCGACGAAGATGTTCTTCTCGGCGGTGAGCCCCAGGAACCCCGGGAAGATGAAGTTGCGGATGTTCATCTTCGTGAACGAGACGTTGAGCTCCCAGAGCAGGGGGTAGACGTAGAGGGCCACGAGGCCGATGGCGGCCGGCGTGATGAGCATGATCGGCAGCGCCAGGCGCGACTTCCGCCAGCGCACGAACACGACGTAGAGGATCCCCTCGAGGACGGCCACGGCGGCCACGAGGACGACCAGCGTGACGCCGACGTCGCTCAGCGCGGTGCCGGCCTGCGACCAGTCGAACACGGAGCCCCTACCTCCTTCCCATCAGCGCCCCCGTCGGGGGCGGTGGATGAACGCGAGCCCCGGCCCGGATGGGCCGGGGCTCGTCGGCGGCTCAGCGACTCACTCGGCCGCGCATTCGCCTCCAGGTGCCACGCCCGCGTCCGCGGACGTCTGCATGTTCTTGGCGATCGTAGCCGGATCACTGCCCTTCGTGAACAGGTCACGGACACCCGCGGTCATCGAGTCGAAGACGCAGCGCATCTCGAGGTTGGTCGGCTGCGGGACGCCATGCGTGATGGCATCCGCGGCGCCGGCCAGGTACGGGTCGCTGGTCACGATCGCGTCGGCGAGGGCCTCGAGGTTGCCGGGCAGCCGCTTGAGCGTCTTCACCATGTCGATCTGGGCGTCCTTGCCCGTCGCGAACTTGATGAAGTCGGCGATGACGAACTGCATGTCGGCGTCGGCACCCACGGCCTTGGAGACCATGAAGAACGCGCCGGCGGTGTAGGGCTTGGGGAAGTCGGCGCCGGTGATCTTGGGGATCGGCCCCACGCCGAGCTTGTCCTTGAAGACGTCGGCATACGCGCCGAGCGTCCAGTCGCCGTTGACGATCATCGCCGCGTTGCCCTGCTTGAACAGGTTGTCGGCGACGTTGTAGTCGGCATCCTTGGGCATCACCTTGTCGGTGAACTTCAGGTTGCTCATGAACGTGAGCGCGCTGACCATGGCGGGCGTGTCGAGGGTCGGCGTCTTGCCGTCGGCCGCGAACACGGAGCCGTTGTAGGCGCCCAGGAAGGGCACCAGCCAGAAGGACTCGGTCTGGTTGAAGACCAGGCCGTATTTGCCGGCGGCCTCGTTGGTGAAGGCCTTGGCGGCCGCGATCATCGCGTCGCTGTCGGCCGGGGCCGTCGGAACGAGGTCCTTGTTCCAGTACAGCATCAGCTGGTTGCCGTACGAGATCGGGGCGCCCCACGTCTTGCCGTCGGCCTGGACGGCGGCCAGGGCGTTGGACAGGTAGGTGGCCGGATCGATGAGCCCGTCGAGGGGCAGGATCAGGTCCGCGGCCGTGAACGGTCCGATGTGGTCCGCCACGGTCCACAGCAGTTCGGGCGCGTTGCCGGCCAGGCTGCTGGTCTGGAAGTCCTGGCGCAGATTCTCGACGTTCTTGTTGACGACCCCGAACTTGACGTTCGAGTGCAGCGCCTCGTATTCCTGCGTGAGCTTCTTGACGAACTGCAGGGCGCCGTCGCCCGCACCCTCCTTGGTCCAGAGGGTGATCTTGATGTCGCCGGTCGGATAAGTCGCCGGCGCGGCGGTCGGCGCGGATGTCGGCGCGACCGTCGGCGCGGGCGTGGGGCTCGCCCCGGCGGCACAGGCGCTCGCCACGATGGCGAGACCCGCGGCCAGCGCGGCGAGTCGAAGCTTGGGATTCATCGGGTTATCTCCTCCTCCAATGGACTGATGCCGGCCGCCCGAAGGCGGGTGGCACGGTGACGACCGTCGGGACGACCGTCGGTCGAGGTGAGTCGAGTGGGTCAAGCGGACCGCGCCATACGCGGTCGCTCGTTCGCGTGTCCCCTGGTCAGGCCCCACTCACCTCCTGGCAGGAACGGGCGGTGGTCCGGTCGACGCCCGTACGATGAGCCGGGTCTCGAGCCGCAGGTGCTCGGGGCGCTCGGCGGAGCGGCCCGAGATCGCGGACAGGAGGAGCCGGACGGCTTCCTCGCCCTTTCGACGCACCGGCTGGTGCACCGTCGTGAGAGGCGGATCGATGAGCTGGGCGAGGTCGAGGTCGTCGAAGCCGACGACGCTCAGATCGCCCGGCACGGACATGCGCTGTTCGCGGATGGCGCGCATCGCGCCGACCGCCATGGCGTCGCTCATGGCCAGGATGCCCGTGGGGCGCAGGCCGTCCCCCCAGGCCCCCTCGAAGGCGGCCATGCCGCCGGCGATGCTGGCCGGCCCGACCACGACGTGATCGTCCGACAGCTCCATCCCGGCGGCTTCGATCGCCGCCCGGTACCCGCGCAGGCGACGGTTCATGACCCCCTCGGGATCCTCGCGCCCGGCAGGATGGGGCGGCTCGACGCCGATGACCAGGATGTCCCGGTGGCCCAGCGCCAG
>JBGPMJ010000068.1:0-9325 GCA_041486935.1 Candidatus Limnocylindria bacterium
AGATGACCACGAGCGAGATCGCGGCCATCCTGGGCCGCTCGGAGGGCGCCGTGCGCGTCCTCATCCACCGCGCGCTGCGTTCGGTCGGTGACGAACTGGGCCGCGAGCGCGACGAGGTTCGATGAGCCTCCTGCATCCCGCCCGGCGGCCCGCCGAGGAGGAGGCCATGCAGGTGGACCTCTACCTCGAATCCCTGCGCGCGGCGCATGCGCCCGGGCCGCGCGCCATCGTCGAGGAGCCGACGGTCGACCCCGGCGAGCGTGCCGTCGCCCAGCTGCTGGCAAGCCGGCTCATCCGCTTCCATCCCTCGTTCCGTTTCGAGGAGGCGCTGGCGGCACGGCTGCGGGCCGCGGCGACCGGACGCCGCGCCGGCAGTGCAGACGCCACGGTGACGGACTTCCCGGCCTCACCGACAGGGGTGCCGGCGCCCCCCCGCCCGGCCTTCCGCGACCGCCGCAGCGTCCTCATCGGCGGGGCCATCGCCTCGGGCGTCTCGCTCGCCGGCGTCGCCCTCTTCGCCTGGCGGGTCGCCGCTCCGCCCCGGACGCCGTTCGGCCGCGCCGCCCGTGCCGCGCATCGAGGGCGGGCCAGCGCCCCGAAGGTGCGCACCTGATGCCCATCAAGCTGCCCTTCCGGCCGCGCGGCGGCGAGTTCCCACCGGACCTCTGGACGCGCTGTCCGAGCTGCGGGGACATGCTCTACAACAAGCAGCTCGCGAAGAACCTGCGCGTGTGCCCCAAGTGCGGCCACCACTTCCGCCTGCGTGTCGACGCCCGCCTGGCGCACCTGCTCGACGAGGGCAGCTTCGAGGAACGCGACGCCGACCTCGAGTCCGTGGACCCACTCGCGTTCGTGGACCAGAAGCCCTATCCGGAGCGCCTCGCCGCCGCGAAGGTGACCACCGGCCTGCGCGATGCCGCCGTGTGGGGCACCGGCCGCATCGCCGGGCAGCGGGTCGCGCTGTGCGTCATGGACTTCGCCTTCATGGGCGGGTCGATGGGCTCGGTCGTGGGTGAGAAGGTGACCCGCGCCGCCGAGCACGCACTCGAGGCGCGGGTGCCGCTCGTGATCGTCTCGGCCTCGGGCGGGGCGCGCATGCAGGAGGGCACGCTGGCGCTCATGCAGCTGGCCAAGACGTGCGCCGCCATCGCGCGGCTGGCCGAGGAGGGCGTGCCCTACGTCAGCGTCATGACCGACCCGACCACGGGCGGCGTCTTCGCCTCCTACGCCGCGCTCGGCGACGTCAACCTGGCCGAGCCGAACGCGCTCATCGGCTTTGCCGGGGCCCGCGTGGCTGCCGGCACGATCGCCGAATCGCTGCCGCCCGGCTTCCAGCGCGCCGAGTTCCTCCTCGAGCACGGCTTCGTGGACCAGGTCGTGCCGCGCCACGAGCTGCGCAGTCGCCTCGCGCTGCTGCTCGGGTACCTGCGCCCGGCGGAGGAGCGCGTCGGCGCCCGGGCTGCACCGGGCAACGGCGTCTCCGGCCTGGGCGGCTTCAACCCGCTGGGCTTCCTGGCCGGCAGCGGCGAGCGCGAGACCGGCCGTGGCTGACGCGCCCACCGTGCCCAGCGCGGCCACGCTGGACGCCCGGGCGCACGCCTGGGAGCGCGTCAGGCACGCGCGCGACGTCAAGCGGCCGCACACGCTCGAGCTGCTCGGCCTGATGGCCACGGACGTCGTCGAGCTGCACGGCGACCGCCTCTTCCGCGACGATCCCGCCATCGTGGCCGGCTTCGCCCGCCTCGACGGCCGGCCCATCGTCTTCGTGGGCCAGCAGAAGGGCGCCGAGACCGAGGAGAACATCCGCCGCAACTTCGGCATGCCGCATCCCGAGGGCTACCGCAAGGGGATGCGCCTGTTCGCCCTGGCCGAGCGACTGGGGATCCCGGTCGTCACCTTCGTGGACACGCCGGGCGCGTTCCCCGGCCCGGCCGCGGAGGAACGCGGCGTGGCGGAGTCGATCGCCCGCTCGATCGCCATGCTCACCCGCCTGCGCGTGCCCGTCGTCGTCGTCCTCACCGGTGAGGGCGGCTCTGGCGGGGCGTTCGCGCTGGCCGCCGGCGATGTCGTCATCGCGCTCGAGAACGCCATCTACTCGGTCATCAGCCCGGAAGGGTGCGCGAGCATCCTGTGGCGCACCGCGGATGCGGCGCAGGAAGCCGCCGCGGCGATGCGCCTGACCGCCCGCGAGCAGGTGGCGCTGGGCGTCGTCGACGAGGTCGTGCCCGAGCCCGGCGCGGGCGCCCAGGACGACCCGGCCGAGACGGCGCGGCGCCTCAAGCCGGTCATCGTCGCCCAGCTCGATCGGCTGGGCGGCATCGAGATCGACGAGCTGCGCGGCGCCCGCTACGCTCGCTATCGGGCGATGGGCGCCTTCGCCACCGCTCAGCCGACGGGCGCGCCGCGCCCGGAGCGGCAGGGGATCGCCGAGCGTCTCCGCACGCTCTTCGAGATCGGCCGGATCACGCTGGGCGGACCCGAGCCGGCGGCGCTTCGCCCGCAGGCCGCGGACGAGACCGACGAGCCCCCGCTGCGGGAGGAGATCTAGGTGGGCCACGACGACCGCCCCGACCGCGAGCGCACCGCGCGGCGCGACCGCGAGGCGATCGACCGACTCGCCGACGAGGTCCTGCCGTCGCTCATCGCGCGCTTCGGCGCCAGCGACCTGGGCGAGCTGGAGGTGAAGCGCGGCGGCTGGCGCATCCGGCTGCGCCGCCCCCTCGAGGCCGACGTGGCAGCGGGCGGGGAGCCCCCTCCGGCGAGCGTGGGCAAGGGCGGCGAGGGCAAACGCTCCGGGCGCGCCGGCCACGTCGGCGCCGGCCACGTCAGCGCCGGTCACACGGGCAGCGCGTCGGGCAATGGCCAGGCCGCGCCGCTGGCAGCCGTCGGGCCCGGGCGACCGGCGGAGCCGCAGGCGTCGGGCCGCGCCGAGCCCGTGCGTCTCGCCTCGATCTCCCCGGGCGTCGGCTACTTCACGGCCCGTGAGGGGATCGGCGCGGGCGTGACCGTGCGCGGCGGCGACGTCCTGGGCCACGTGGACGTGCTCGGCGTGAGGCAGGAGGTCGTAGCGCCCGCCGACGGCATCGTCGCGCGCGTGATGGCCGAGCAGGGCGAGGCCGTCGAGTACGGACAGGAGCTGGTGCGACTCGATCCGGCGCCGCGCCCCGAGCCCGCGCGGGAGGGCTGAGCGTGTTCGAGCGGATCCTGATCGCCAACCGCGGCGAGATCGCCCTGCGCATCCTGCGCGCCTGCCGGAGCCTGGGAGTCGGCGCCGTCGTGGCCTACAGCGAGGCCGACCGGGAGACGCGCGCCGTGCGCCTGGCCGACGAGGCCATCTGCATCGGGCCCGCCGAGGCGAAGCGAAGCTATCTCTCGGCGCCGGCCATCCTCTCGGCCGCCATCGTCACCGGCTGCGACGCGGTGCATCCCGGCTACGGCTTCCTCTCCGAGGACGACGCCTTCGCCGAGATGACGCGCGCCCACGGGCTCGCCTTCATCGGGCCGCCGCCCGACGTCCTCGAGCGCTTCGCGTCGAAAGCCGGGACGCGACAGCTCCTGGAACGCCACGGGCTGCCCATCGTCCCCGGCTCCGAGGGCATGCTGCGCGACGACGAGCACGCCCTGGCCGAAGCGGAGCGGATCGGCTTCCCGGTGCTCATCAAGCCCTCGGCCGGTGGTGGTGGGCGGGGCATGCGCATGGTGCGCACCCCGAGGGAGCTGCAGCAGGCGCTGCCGATCTGCCGCTCCGAGGCCCGCGGTGCGTTCGGGGATGACTCGCTCTACCTCGAGAAGTGGCTGGAGGAGAACCGCCACGTCGAGGTCCAGGTGATCGTGGATCGCTACGGCAACGGCGTCCACGTCGGAGAGCGCGACTGCTCCGTGCAACGCCGCCACCAGAAGGTCGTGGAGGAGTCCCCGACGCCGGCGCTCGACGAGCCCGCCCGCCGGGCCCTCTGCGAGGGCGCCATCGCCGCCGTCGTCGCGGCCGGCTACGAGAACGTGGGCACGCTCGAGTTCCTCGTCGACCGCGATGGCCGCTTCTACTTCATCGAGATCAACTGCCGCATCCAGGTCGAGCACCCCGTGACCGAGATGGTCTCGGGCATCGACATCGTGGCCGAGCAGATCCGCATCGCCGCGGGCGAACCGCTGGGCTACTCGCAGGCCGACGTCCAGCTGCGCGGCCATGCCATCGAGTTCCGCATCAACGCCGAGGACGTCGCCCATGACTTCCGCCCGCAAGCGGGCACGGTCACGGCCTTCGTGCCGCCGGGCGGTCCGGGCGTGCGCATGGACAGCCACCTCTACGCCGGCTACGAGGTGCCGCCCTACTACGACTCGCTGCTGGGCAAGCTCATCGTCTGGGGCCCAGACCGGCCGACCGCCATCGCCCGCGCCAGGGCGGCGCTGGGGGAGCTCGTGGTGGAGGGGCTGATCACGAACGTGTCCTTCCACCGGGCCATCCTCGACAACCCCGCCTTCGTGGAGGGCTCGTTCACGACCAACCTGCTGGATCGTGTCGGCAGCGCCGCCTTCGTGGCCGGCTCGGCGCGGAGCCAGGCTTGACCATTCTGTGAGGGTTAGATGACAGACCCGCTGGCCACGCCCGGCGCCGTCCACACCACGCGCGAGATCGAGGGGCTCATCCCGCACCGCTGGCCGTTCCTGATGGTCGACCGCATCGTCGAATACGATCCGGAGCACCAGCGCATCGTCGGCCTCAAGGCCGTCACGGCCACGGAGTGGTTCTTCCAGGGTCACTTCCCGGGGCTGCCGGTCATGCCCGGCGTGCTGCAGGTGGAGGCGCTGGCCCAGACCATGGCCGTCTACGTGGCCAAGCAGGAGGGCTTCGGCGAGCGCATCGGCCTTTTCGCCGGCATCGAGGACTGCCGTTTCAGGCGGGTCGTCCAGCCGGGTGACACGCTGCGGCTCGAGGTGACCATGGAGAAGCTGGGCCGCCGCTTCGGGCGCGGCCGCGGCGTGGCCAGCGTGGACGGTGAGATCGCCTGCGAGGCGACGATCAGCTTCGTCATCCCGCCCGACGGAGTGCTCCGCTGATGGCCACGCGTATCGCCGTCCTGGGCGACATCCACGGCAACGTCGCGGCGTTCGATGCTGCCCTGGCGGCGATCGAGAAGGCCAAGCCCGACCGGATCGCGATAACCGGCGACCTGGTCATGAACGGGCCACGGCCGAGCGAGGTGCTCGCTCGCGTGCGCACGCTCGAGGCCGCCGGCGCCTACGTCGTGCAGGGCAACACGGACATCGCCGTGGCCGACTTCGACTTCTCGGCCGCCTTCCCCTGGCTCGAGGAGGTGCCGGCCGCCCAGCGGGCGGTGGCCGAGTGGACGCACGACCAGCTGTCCGACGCGGACCTCGACTGGCTGCGCCGCCTGCCGGCCGAGCGACGCATCCGCGCCGAGGAGCTGCTCGTCCTCGTCTGCCACGGCTCGCCGGGCAGCCAGACCGAGGGGCTGTCGACCGACCTGGACCCGTCCGTCACCATCCAACGCATCACGCGCACCGACGCGCGGGTCATCGCCTGCGGCCACACCCACGTGGCCGAGGTGCGCGACTTCGGCCGCCGGCTCATCTGCAATCCCGGCTCCTGCGGCTTCGCCTTCGACGGCGACGCGGGCGCGGCCTGGGCGCTCATCACGTTGGACGGTGACGAGGTGGGCGCGGAGCTCCGGCGCGCCCCCTACGACCCGCTGCCGACCGCCGACGAGGTGGGCGCGCGTGGCCTGCCCGGCGACGTCTACCGGGCGGCGACCATCCGCACGGGGCGGCTGGTGCGGTGAGCGGACCGACGCCGGCCGGCCGGCGCCGCGTCGTGGTCACGGGCATGGGCGCGGTCACACCGCTGGGCAACGACGTGCCCACCTTCTGGGCGAACCTCGTCGCCGGGGGGTCGGGCATCCGGACCATCGCGTCCTTCGACCCGGCGCGGCTGACGAGCCGCATGGCCGGCGAGGTGCGCGACTTCGACCCGAGCCGCGTGCTCGACCGCAAGGAGCAGCGCCGCACCGACCGCTTCACGCAGCTCGCCCTCGTCGCGACGCGCGAGGCGATGGACCGGGCGGGGTTGCCCGGACGGCTCGAGGGCCGCCTGGCGGAGGAGACGGGGGCGATTATCGGCTCCGGCCTGGGCGGCTCGGCCACGCTCTTCGAGCAGGTCGCCGTGCACACGCTCAGGGGGCCGGATCGCGTCAGCCCCTTCTTCGTCCCCATGGCCATCGCCAACCTGGCCGCGGGCCAGGTGGCCATCTCGTTCGGCGCCCTCGGCCCGAACTTCGCCACGGTCAGCGCCTGCGCCAGCAGCGGCCACGCCGTCGGCGAGGCGGCCGAGACGATCCTGCGCGGGGACGCCGAGATCATGCTCGCCGGCGGGACGGAGGCACCGGTGGTCGAGGGGCTCGTAGGCGCCTTCGCGGCCATGCGCGCCCTCTCCACGCGCAACGACGATCCGGCCCGCGCCAGCCGGCCCTTCGACCGCGGGCGCGACGGCTTCGTCATCGCCGAGGGCGCCGCCACGCTGGTCCTCGAAGAAGCCGGGCACGCGGAGCGGCGGGGCGCCACGATCCTTGCTGAGGTCTGCGGCTACGGCGCCAGCGCGGATGCCAACCACATCACGCTGCCGGCGCCGGGCGGGGTGGGGGCGCTGCGCGCGGCCCGCCGAGCCCTCGAGAAGGCGGGCATCGACCGCTCCGAGGTGGACCACGTCAACGCCCACGCCACGAGCACGCCGGAAGGCGACCCGGCCGAGCTGGCCTGCTTCCGCGCCCTGCTCGGCGATCATGCCGCGAAGGTCAGCATCACGGCCACGAAGGGTGCCATCGGCCACACGCTCGGGGCCGCCGGCGCGATCGGGGCGGTGGCGGCGATCCAGGCCATGCGCGAGGGTCGCGTGCCCCCGACCCTCAATCTCGTGGACCCGGACGATGCGGTGGGCGAGCTCGACTGCACGCCACTCACCGCACGTGCGCGGGACGTTCGCGTCGCGCTCGTAAACGCCTTCGGCTTCGGCGGGCAGAATTCGGCCCTCGTGCTGCGCCGCTGGGAGGCCTGAGTCGTGAACGACGAGCTCGACGTTCGCGAGGGAGCGGCCGGCGAGGCCGGCCAACTGCTCGCGCTCATCGACCGCCTCGAGGGCATCCTCGCCCGCTCCGGGCTCTCCGAACTGGAAGTCGAGGCCGGCGAGACGACGCTCGTGCTGCGCTCGGCGGCGGCGCTGGTGCCCATCCCGGGCCCGAACCCCGCCCCGACCGCGCCCGGCGCAGCCGCCGTGTCCGTCCCAGGAGGCGTGCAGGTGCCCGAGCCGGAGAGCGGCCACCGGGCGGTCGTGGCGCCGCTGACGGGCATCTACTACTCCGCGCCGACGCCGGACGCCGCGCCCTACGTGCGCCTCGGGACGCACGTCGTGGTGGGCCAGGTCATCGGGCTCATCGAGGCGATGAAGCTCTTCAACGAGATCAAGAGCGACGTGGCCGGGCGCGTGGTGCGCATCGCGGCCGAGAACGGGACGCTGGTGAAGGCGAAGCAGGCCCTCATCGAGGTGGACCCGACGTGAGCGAAGGGAGGCGAGCGGGGATGGCACCGGCCAGCGTCCGGATCACCGGCTGGGGGATGTACGCACCGGAGCGCGTGCTGACGAACGCGGACCTCGAAAAGCTCGTGGACACGTCCGACGAGTGGATCCGCTCGCGCACCGGCATCCGCGAGCGCCGCGTGGCGGCGCCGCACGAGTCGACGGCCACCCTCGCCGCCGTGGCCGGCAAGCGGGCCATCGCCGTCGCCGGCCTGCAACCCGACGACATCGACCTGATCCTCGTGGCCACGCTCACGCCGGACTACTGGATGCCCTCCACCGCGGCGCTGGTCAAGGAGGCCATCGGCAACCGGACCGCGGCGGCGATGGACGTCATGGCCGCCTGCTCGGGCTTCGTCTACGCCTACGCCACGGCCGACTCGTTCGTGCGCAGCGGCATGTACCGCAACGTCCTCGTCTGCGGCGCGGAGCTGCTCACCCGCTTCCTCGACTTCAGCGACCGCAACACCTGCATCCTGTTCGGCGACGGGGCCGGGGCGGTCGTCGTCTCCGCCTCCGACGAGCCGGGCGGCGGGATGGGCGGCCTGGAGCTGACCACCGACCCCGACGGCGCCTACATGATCTGGCTGCCCTCGGGCGGGTCGCGCAGCCCGGCCTCGGGCGAGACGATCCGGCGCGGCGAGCACTTCATCCGCATGGAGGGCCGCGAGACGTACCGCTTCGCCACGAAGACGCTGGCGACGTCGGCGCTGAAGGCCATCGAGCGGGCCGGTTGGACGCTCGAGGAGATCGACCTGATCATCCCGCACCAGGCCAACATCCGCATCATCGAGTCGGTGGCCAAGGGTCTGGGCATGTCGATGGACAAGATGTTCGTCAACGTCGACCGCTACGGGAACACCTCCGCGGCGTCGGTCGGCATCGCCCTGGCCGAGGCGGTCGACGCGGGGCGCATCAAGATCGGCGACCGCATCGTCTTCGTCGCCTTCGGGGCCGGCTTCACCTCCGGCGCAGTGGCCCTCGAGTGGACCGCCGATCCGCTGAACGGCCGTCGGGCCGCATCGGTCGAGCCGGTGGCCAGCGTGCGCGCCCCGCTCGACTGGGACTCGGTGGACCCCATGCCGCCGCGGCTCATGAGCGTCCTGGAGTCGGGTCCGCCCGTCCCCCTCGACGACGTCGTGCCCGGCGAGCCCGAGCATGCCCACGTTCCCTGACTGCCTCGGTCGGAAGCAGCCGCCCGGGGGGTTCGCGCTCGGCCGAGGGCGTTGCGCCTTGAACACCAAACGGCGCTTCGGCGCACCAGATCGGGGCCCCTCGGGAGTAGCGCGGGCGCACCGGGGTCGAGAGCGGGGGCCGGCCACGCTCAGGGGCTCGCCCCGCCGGGCCCGGTTCGCGTGGATCGGAGGCTTCGGACGGCTCGGAGGGCTCGCCTCGTCCCGATCTCCGGCGTTTTGGTGTTCCACGAACAACACGCCGGCCTGGGGAGCTGCGCGGGGCTCCGTCCCCTCCGCCTCGCCTGAAAGGAGCGGATCCCGATGATCGATCTATCCGGCAACAGCGCGGTCGTCACGGGCGGCGCCCGCGGGATCGGCCGAGCGATCGTCATCCGCCTGGCGACCCAGGGGGCGGACGTCGCGTTCAGCTACCGTGGCAACGCCGACGCGGCCGCCGAGACGGTCCGCCGGGTCGAGGCACTGGGGCGACGGGCTCTCGCGATCCAGGGCGACGTTAAGGACCCCGAGGCCGCCGAGGCGATCGTCAAGGCGGCGCTCGAGG
>JBGPMJ010000069.1:0-9273 GCA_041486935.1 Candidatus Limnocylindria bacterium
CGCTCTTGCCCTCGCGGAACAGCGTCGCGATACTCGCTCGATGCCTCGCGTTCGAGGACGCCGGAGAGCACCAGCTCAAGGGGCTGCCCGACCAGTGGCGGCTGTACCGGGCGGTGGCGTGATCCGGTCGATCAGGGGAAGACGCGCGCGCCCAGTCGCCTGAGGGGATAGTGGAGCGGGAGACGCGATGGAGGAGATCGAGGTAGGGGGGCTCGGCATCGCCTTCGAACGGCGAGGTGAAGGGCCGCCCCTGGTCCTACTGCACGGATTCGTCGGCCATAGCCGGGAGTGGCGCCGCCAGATCGATGACCTGTCCGACGAGTTCACGGTCGTGGCGTGGGATGCGCCTGGCTCCGGGCGATCATCGGACCCGCCCGAATCGTTTCGCCTTGCCGACTACGCCGACTGCCTTGCCGCGTTCATCGACGCGCTCGGCTTGGCGCGACCACACGTCGCCGGGCTGTCGTTCGGTGGTGCGCTTGCTCTTGAGCTCTACCGTCGGCATCCCACGATCCCCAAGAGCCTTGTGCTCGCATCGGCCTATGCAGGGTGGGCCGGCTCCCTTCCCGACGAGATCATCGAGCAGCGCCTGAAGCAAACACTGCAAGCCGCCGACTCGCCGCCCGAAAAGCTGGTGCGCTCGATGATCCCGACGATGTTCTCGGGATCGCCGCGGGCGGAGCCGGTCGAGGCATTCAGAGAGATCATGCTCGAGATCCATCCAGCCGGACTTCGGGCGATGGCTCGCTCATTGGCCGAAGCCGATCTCCGCGACATCCTCCCCCGCATCACCGTGCCGACACTGCTGCTGTACGGCGACCAAGACGTGCGTGCTCCGCTGACGGTCGCCCAGGACCTGCACGCCAAGATACCGGCGTCGAGGCTCGCGCTCATGCCGGGAGTCGGTCATATGAGCAGCGTCGAGGCTGCAGAGCGCTTCAATGCCGAAGTCCGCAGTTTCCTTCGATCAGTGCAGGCCTGAGCTGTCGAGCTCGCGGCCTCAGGGTGTCGTGCTGCAGACGCAATCCGGTACTCTCTCGTGACCATCCGAGCGCCCAGGAGCGGCCCCAGTGATCTGCTCGAACTGCGCGACCGAGAACAAGCCGGGACGGAAGTTCTGCGTCCGCTGCGCGACGCCACTCGCGGCCGCCTGCCCATCCTGCGGCGCTCCGTACGACCCGGGCGATGCGTTCTGCGGCGAGTGCGCGACGCCGCTCGGTGACGCCGCCGCGCCTATGTCAGGCTCGCCCCGACTCGCCGGCCCCGCCGGCGCACCCACGGTCGCCGGCGCGGTGTCCGAGCGCCGCCTGGTCAGCGTCCTGTTCGCGGATCTCGTCGGCTTCACCCCGTTCGCGGAGGAGCGCGACGCGGAGGACGTCCGCGACACCCTGACCCGCTACTTCGACATCGCGACGGACGTCATCGGCCGCTACGGCGGGACGGTCGAGAAGTTCATCGGCGACGCGGTCATGGCGGTCTGGGGCGCTCCGACGGCGCGCGAGGATGATGCGGAGCGGAGCGTCCGCGCCGCCCTGGACCTGGTCGACGCGGTCCGGGTCCTGGGCGCCACGATCCAGGCCCGGGCGGGGGTCCTGACCGGCGAGGCGGCCGTGACGATCGGCGCCACGAACCAGGGGATGGTCGCGGGCGACCTCGTCAACACCGCGGCCCGGCTCCAGGCCGTCGCCCAGCCCGGCACCGTCCTCGTCGGCGAACCGACGATGCGGGCGGCCAGCGCCGCGATCGCGTTCGAGGAGGCGGGGGAGCAGACGCTCAAGGGCAAGACCGCGCCCGTCCCGGCCTATCGGGCACTGCGGGTCGTGGCCCAGCGCGGCGGCAGCGGTCGCTCGGACCTCCCCGAGCCCCCGTTCGTCGGCCGCGACGAAGAGCTGCGGCTACTCAAGGATCTCATCGGCACGACCGGGCGGGATCGGCGGACCCGGCTCGTTTCGATCACGGGCCCGGGCGGGATCGGCAAGAGTCGCCTGGCCTGGGAGCTCGAGAAGTACATCGACGGGATCAGCGAGACGATCTACTGGCACCGGGGCCGCTCGCCGGCCTACGGCGAGGGGATCACGTTCTGGGCGCTGGGCGAGATGATCCGAAGACGGGCCGGCCTGGCCGAGACGGACGACGAGGCCGCCACCCGCCAACGGATCACGAGCACCGTGGCCGAGTACGTGCCGACCGAGGACGACCGGCGCTGGGTGGAACCCGCCCTCCTCACCCTGCTCGGGCTCGAGCCCGCACCGGCTGGTGGGCGCGACGTCCTGTTCGCCGCCTGGCGGATCTTCTTCGAGCGGATCGCCGAGCGGTCCACGACGGTCCTCCTGTTCGAGGACCTCCAGTGGGCCGACTCCGGGCTCCTCGACTTCATCGAGCACCTCCTCGAGTGGTCGAAGAACGTCCCGCTCGTCGTCGTCACCCTGGCCCGACCGGAGCTGTTCGACCGTCGACCGGACTGGGGAGCCGAGACCCGGAACCTGACCAAGCTCGCCCTCGAGCCCCTGAGCGACGACGCGATGCGCCGGCTGCTCGACGGATTCGTGCCGGGCCTGCCCCAGGCTGCGATCCGGGCGATCCTCTCCCGCGCCGATGGGATCCCGCTCTATGCGGTCGAGACGGTCCGCTCGCTCGTGGCCGACGGCCGGCTCGCGCGCGACGGCGATGCCTACCGGCCGGTCGGTGAGCTCGGGGAGCTGGCCGTTCCCGACACCCTCCGCTCGCTCATCGCCAGCCGGCTCGACGCCCTCGACCCCGTCGACCGCAGCCTCGTCGCCGACGCGTCGGTGCTGGGCCAGTCGTTCGGGGTGGCCGGTCTCACGGCCGTCAGCGGCCAGGAGGCGGAGGCCCTCGAGCCCCGCCTCAAGGCGCTCGTCCGGCGGGAGCTGTTCGACGTCGAGATCGATCCGCGCAGCCCCGAGCGCGGGCTGTATCGCTTCGTCCAATCGCTCATCCGCGAGGTCGCCTACGGCACCCTCGCAAAGCGCGAGCGCCGCGCCCGTCACCTGGCGGCGGCCCGCTACTTCGAGGCGCTCGGCGACGACGAGCTCGCAGGGCTCCTCGCCTCCCACTATGTCTCGGCCCACGAAGCGTCGGCCGAGGGCCCCGAGGCCGACGCCGTCGCGATCCAGGCCCGCCTTGCCCTGTCGGGGGCCGCCGAGCGAGCCGCCACGCTCGGCGGTCACGACCAGGCCGTGTCGTACCTTCGCCAGGCCATCGCGATCACCGCCGATCCGGGGGAGCGCGCCGGACTGCACCTCTGGGCGGCGAGGTCGGCGAACGTGGCCGCGCTCCACGCGGATGCCCAGGCACTCGTCCGCGCGGGGATCGACCTCGCCAAGGCAGCAGGCGATCCGCAGGCGATCGGCGCAGGCGAGGCGCTCCTGGGCGAGATCCTCATCGACTCGGGCCAGCCACCGCAGGCGGTGGAGCTCCTCGAGGCCGCCATCGCCGCGTTCCCCGAGACCGGAAGCGGCGAGGTCCGGGCCACCATGCTGGCGAACCTGTCACGCGCCTTGATGCGGACCAGCCAGCCAGCGCGGGCGATCCAGGCGGCCGACCTGGCCCTGGACCTAGCGGAACACCTGGGGCTCGAGCGGATCGTCGCGGAGACATTCAACAACAAGGGCTCCTCGCTTGGGCAGCTGGGCCGGCGACGGGAGGGCCTGGCCCTGCTCCGGGCCGCCATCGACGTGGCGCACGGCGGCGGCTTCGTCGCCGCCGAGATCCGCGCCACGAGTAACCTCGGCGCCTCGATCGAGGATCCACGGCAGGCACGCGACGCGTATCGGGCAGCGGAGGAGCTGGCCCGCCGGGTCGGCAACCGAAACCTGGCGAGATGGTCTGCAGAGCAGGCACGCTACCAGGACTACGTCCTCGCGGATGGCTGGGATGCCGCCCTGGCCGAGGGTGCCGACGACCATGCCGACGACGCGGGGAGCCTGCTCGACGAGGTCCGGAGGATCGCCATCTCGACCGTCTTCCTGTCGGCGAGGGGCGAGTCGACCGACGCGGCGCTGGCCCGTCTCGAGGTCCTGTCGCCCCAGGTCTCCGACCCATTCGCCGACGCGGCGGTGCACTCCGTGCGCTCGGATCGGGCGCTGCATGCGGGCGACTACGCCCTGGCCGCGGACGAAGCGATCCTCGCCGCCGCGGACGATGAGCTCGCCGCGTACTACCTCGCCGACGCGATGCGCGCCGCCCTCTGGGGTGGCGACGTTGAGCGCGCCCGGGAGGCGGCCCGGCGGCTCGAGGCCATCCCGCAGATCGGGATCGGCATCGCGGCTGATCGGATCGCGGCCCGGGCCGGCATCGCCGCGCTCGAAGGGCGGCTCGATGAGGCGATCGCCGGCTATCGCGAAGCTTTGACGCGGTATCGATCCCTCGGCGCTGAGTTCAACGTCGCCCAGCTCGCTCTCGACTTCGTCCTCGTCGTGGGTGGGAACCATCCGGCCACGCGCGAGGCGGCGGCCGAGGCGCGGGCGATCTTCGAGCGGGTCAAGGCGCGGCCCTACCTCGAGCGACTCGACACGGCCTTGGCCAGGAGTCCAGCCGATGCTCCGGTGACCCAGGCCAGCGGCAGCACGAACGTCGCGCGGACTCCAGGCTGACGGGTGCCCAACGGTGGGTTGGGCAAACGGAGCAGCGGCGCTTATGCTGACCACGCATCGCGGCCTCTGTCGCTGGCGATGTGGAGGAAGTGCCATATCGCAGTGATCGCGGTCGGCGGAGGGGACGATCCCATCCGACACCTGCTTGACTGAGGCGCCGTCGAGGCCGAAACGGATCGCGCTCCTGGCCGGGGCCCTCTGGCTGGCGACTCTGTGCATGGGGCTCGCGACGCTGTGGACAGGCCTCGCCACGGACTTCCTGCAGGTGGCCAGCGCCCAGAACGGCCTGATAGCGACATCCGACCAGCTGCTACTGGTCCGAGCCCTCCTCATCGCATTCCTCGCCATCACGATGGGATATGCAACCGTCGGGGCCTTGCTCGCCGGCCGCGGCCGGGCCGGGCGGATCGGCGCGCTCCTGCTCGCCGGCGGTGCCCTGTTTGCGCTCATCCCCTTCGGGTACATGGTCGGCGGCAGCCTGAGTTACGGTGAGCCGGGCTCGGCCGCGTTCGCTGTGCTCCTGCTTGTGGGACCCGTCGCCATCGGACCCGGCTACGCGACGATCCTGCCCGCGCTCGCCATCGCCTTCCCGGACGGCCGCCTGCCGTCGCGACGTTGGCGATGGCCCGTCGGGATCGCCTTCGCCGTCATCGGCGTCGGATCGTTCCTGCAACTCGTCCGCCCCGGCCCCCTCGTCGGCGGACCTGGCAGCGGGCCCCGGAATCCGTTGGGGATCGAGGCGCTCCCAGCGGCGCTCGGAAGTGCCGGGGACGTAGCCGGCGCCGTCGGCATCCTTGGGTTCACTGCGCTCGGGATCGCTGCGGTCATCGTGCGCTACCGGCGCGGCAATGCCATCGAGCGACAGCAGCAGCGGTGGTTCCTGGCCGCTGTGTCACTCGCAGCTCTGCCTCTGGCGCTGTCCGTCATCCCGGGGATCGGCGGTCCCGAGATGGTGCTGGTCTCTGCCGCCGGGCTGATGCTCGTCCCGATCGCGGTCGGCATCGCCGTGACGCGCTACCGGCTGTACGAGATCGACCACCTCATCAGCCGGACCCTCGTGTACGTCCCGCTCACCGCGCTGCTGGCGGGCCTGTACGCGGCCACCGTGACGCTGCTCGAGCGCCTCTTCCAGTCGCTGATGGGCGACCGGTCCGATGCCGCGATCATCATCTCGACGCTCATCCTCGTGTCCGTGTTCACGCCGTTGCGGAAATGGCTCGAAGGGATCGTCGAGCGCCGCTTCAAGCCGGCCCCGTCGGGGATCCGCGCCGATCCCATCGTGGGCTCGGCCGCCGGCGCGCCGGAGTGGGAGGCCCGCGTGGCCGCGGTCGCCCTGCGCGTCGTGCGGACCGAGCTCGAGGCACGCGCCCTGGCCGAACCTCCAGTCCGACCCGGCGGGTGAGCGGCTCGAGCGCGGTCTCACGCATCCGAACCGACGCGCGGCGCTCGTGATCTGGTCGATGGCGGGCGGTTTGGAGCGGCCGCGGACAACGCGCTCGTCGCGGCCGCGCGGAGATGGGAGTAGAGTCCCGCGGTCCTCGCCCGGCCGACGACGAGTCGCAGCTACGACCCCTCCGGCAAGGAGGGGGTCGAGATGGAGCCTCCGATGAAGCAACTGGCCTACTCTCGCTTCCGCCGGGCCCTCGTCCCGATCCTGGTCGCGAGCCTCGCCGTCGCGGCCCTGCCGGCGGTCCACCTCGAGGCCAGCGGCCCGGTCCGTGTCGCCGCTTCCGAGCTCCATGGCTCGCTCGGGCGGCAGCGAACGTTCGCCCTTCCGTTCGCCGCCTCGCACGTCGCCCTCCACTGGTCCGGCCAGGCAGCCGCGCAGGTGACGGTCGCCTTCAGCGTTAACGGGCGGACGTTCGGGCCGCCGATCCCCGTCGAGCGCGACGAGGTCGGCGAGGGGCGTGCCAACGGGGAGACCTACGGCAACCTCCTCCTCGCCGGCGGTGCCCGTTTCGTGCGGGTGACCTCCGACCGGCCGCTAGCGCACCTCTCGGTCCTCGACCTCGATACGCACGGGTCAGGTCTGAGCGCCATGGCCCCGGGCTCGGTCGCCGCGGCCGCCGCCGCCCAGCCGGCGGTGATCTCCCGCGCGGGGTGGAGCGCCAACGAGTCGCTCCGCTTCGATGCGACTGGACACGAGATCTGGGCGCCCGTCTTCCAGCCGATCCAGAAGCTCATCGTCCATCACACCGCGACCCAGAACAATGACCCCGATCCGGCCGGCACGGTCCGGGCGATCTACTACTACGACGCGGTCACCCAGGGCTGGGGCGACATGGGCTACAACTTCCTCATCGACGAGAAGGGCAACATCTACGAGGGTCGCTACGCGCGGACCTACGCCCCGGGCGACTCTCCGACTGAGGAGGATGTGGCCGGCAACGGCGTCACCGGGGCCCACGCCCTGGGCTTCAACTCGGGCACCGTTGGCATCACGCTCCTCGGTACCCTGACCAACCAGGACGCCACACCGGCTGCGCGTGACGCCCTCACGCGGCTTCTCGCCTGGATCGCCGGCGGCCATGGCATCGACCCCCACGGGAGTGCGCTCTACACGAACCCTGTCAGCGGGACCCGGGCGACCTTTCCCAACATCGCCGGTCACCGCGACGTCGCCGCGACCGAGTGCCCCGGCGGTGTCTTCTACGCCACGCTGCCAGCGCTCCGGGATGGGGTGGCGGCCCTGATCGCCGGGACGCCGACGCCCACGCCGACGCCCACGCCCACGCCGACGCCCACGCCGACGCCGACGCCCACGCCGACGCCGACGCCCACGCCGACGCCGACACCCACGCCCACGCCGACACCCACGCCCACGGCCGACTTCTCGCTGGCGCTCAGCCCAACGACCCGGTCGGTGCCCGGCGGGGGTACCGTGAGCTACACGGTCACCGTCACGTCGCTGAATGGATTCGGGGGAGCGGTCTCGCTGTCCGTCAGTGGTCTGCCATCAGGATCGTCGGGCTCGTTCAACCCGGTGACCGTGGCGCCGACCGGCACGTCAAGCCTGACGATCACGACCGCACCAACCCCGCGTGGCACCTTCACGTTCACCGTGACGGGCAAGAACTTCAGCCTGACGCACACAACGACCGGTACCCTGCGAGTCTCGAAGCGGTAGCCGTAACAGCGGCAAACTCGCGCACATGCGGCGGCGTGGCGGCTGTTGGCCGCCTGAGCGTTGTGGCGTGAGCGTGGAAGGGCGAGCGAATCGGGCGTAGTCATGGTGTCTTGATACGACCGGTCCGAGGCAGGCACGAGGACCGACGGGGATCTTGTGGTGCAACCCGCCTGAACGTCCGGTTCACGCCGAGAGCGCGAACGCCACGGCTTCATCTGCCTTCATCTCGCGTCCCTCGGCCGACGTACGGGCGGCGATGTCGCTGGTCGCGGCGAGAGCCCTCGTACCTCAGCTGTCCAACCTCGTTGTCGGCGACGTCGGTGCGAATGGATCACCTACGGCTCGACACGGGCGATGCCGTCGCCGTGCGGAATCCCCTCAGGATGACTTCATGCCGGACGCCCAGGGAATCGACCGTGATGACGGGCTGCCCGGACATCGCGACGTAGCGGTCGACTCGGTCGGTCACCTCGAAGCGGTCACCACCCCGATACCGAATGCGGACGTCTGCCCTCCGACTCCGATCGGCGACGATCCCGGTGACCGGTCCGCGTGGCCGGGCGCGGACGAATCCGATCCCCAGTCTCGATCCATGTCCGAGATTCGCGGTGTGAACGACGTCGACGACGGCGACCACGTACCCGCGAGTTCGACCCCGATACAGGGCGAAGAGCGCCGCGAGGATCCCTCCGAGTGACAGGAGCCCGAGAAGTCCGAGGATCGGAGGAATGACCGGGTTGCACTCGAGGAGTGATCCGCATGGCCGCACGGCGTCCGACGCCTCTGACGGGTCGCTGAGGCCGGCGGCATTCGCGGCGAATGCCCGGCACACGTACTCCACGCCGTTCGTAAGGTTCCTGATCTCGGCCGTCGCGATCCCGGATGAGGCGACATCGATTCGGACAGGCCACGTCCGACCCTGGTCGCCCGAGCATTCGTATCGATAGTCGGACACGAGCGACGCATCTCCGGCCGGCACCTGGATCCGCACCGCGCGGTCCAGGGCCTCAACGGCCGGCTTCCCGGGCGCCGCCGGGCGCCCGACGGGCGTGGCGGTCGTGGGCGCGGCCGTCCACGAGCCTTCCGATGTCGCGTCGACGGCCGCCACCGCACACTCGTAGGCCGCGCCGTTCGTGAGTCCTTCGACAACGGCCGATGTCTTGATCGACGCGCCCTCTTCCGATTCCGTCCACCCGCCCTCGCCCGAGCGGCAGCGGACCCGATAGTCGACGATCGGCGCCGGCGTCGTGGCAGGAGCGATCCACGCCACCTCGATCCGGCCGTCGCCGGGTGTGAGCGTGATGCTGCTGACCGCGCCCGGTGTCGGCACCGGGGTGGGTGTCGGCGAGGGCGTCGGTGCGACCGTGAAGGTGCAGGTGACGTCCTGGAGCGCGACGGCGACAGCGTTGCCGGCATCATCAGGTGACTCGAACACGACCTGCGGCCAATCGAACTGCGTCCCGCTGACGCAGGCGGGCATCTCGCGGATGATCCGCAGTTTGACGAGACCGCTTTCGAGCGCGTCGCGCTCCG
>JBGPMJ010000070.1:0-9257 GCA_041486935.1 Candidatus Limnocylindria bacterium
CGGCGTCGTCCACCACGATCGCCGCATCGTGGGCGAGGGCGATCCGCCGGCCGATGGCCAGGCCCAAGCCGGTCCCGCCCGCTCCGTCCCGGCGCACGCCGGGCAGCCGCGTGAAGGGCTCGAAGATCCGCTCGCGCTCGGCGGCCGGGATCCCTGGCCCCTGGTCAGCCACCGACAGCTCGACGGAGCGGCCTGCCCTGCGAACGGCCACTGTGACCGTCCCGTCAGGCGGCGAATGATCGATGGCGTTGTCGAGCAGGATGACGAGCAGTTGCACGAGCCGGTCCGAATCGCCACTGACGACCGCCGGCAGCGGCGCGACGATCGCCAACTGCACCTGGCGCTTCGCCGCCAGCGCCGCGGCGTTGCGCGCCGTCTCGCGGGCCAGTATCGCGAGGTCGACTGGTCGTCGCTCGATCAGGAGCCCGGTCGCCGCCGTGGCCTCGAGCGCCAGGAGGTCTGCCACCAGTCGGGCGAGCCGATCGGCTTCGGCCACGATGTCATCGACCAGTGGCCGTCCGGCGGCCGCCACAAGGTTCTCGCGTTCGAGCACCTCGGCGTTGGCCCGGATGAGCGCCGCAGGCGTGCGCAGCTCGTGGGAGGCGTCCGCGACGAAGCGCCGTTGTGCCTCGAAGGTTCGCCGGATCGGCACCAGCGCCCGGCCCGTGACGACCAGGGTCACGAGCGCGGCCCCGACGAGCCCGACGATGCCGACGAGCGCGATCGCCGCGACGAGGCTCGCGGACTGGCGATCGCGGAGTGTGAGCACGAAGCCGGCCTGGACGAAGCCGACCGGCGCACCACCCTCACCTCGGACCGACACGGTCAGAAGACGCACCGGGACGCCACCTGCGTCGACGATGCGCAGGTCGCGGCCGGTCATCGCGGCGCTGCCGACGGCCGTGGCGTTGGGCAGCCCACTCAGTGAGACTCGAGAGGGGTTGGAGACGAGCCGCCCGCCGGCGTCCAGGTAGAGCAGGAACGTGTCGGACGCCGCCGGGGGCGCCTCCTCGACACCCGACGACTCATCCGCGGCCGGCAGCTCGCCGGCCAGCCTGCCCAGCGCCGCGGACACGGTCGCGTCGAGGGCGCGGTCGACGTCGGCCTCGAGCGCCCCGAGCCCGGTCACGGCCGTCGCCGCGCCGATGCCGACCACGAGGAGCGCCACCAGCCCGAGGGTCGTGCTGAACAGCCTGCGGCGCGTGCTGCTCAGCAGGCGACCGGTCGGATCCGTCATCCGGACGCGGTCACGCCTCGGCCCGCAGCATGTACCCGACGCCGCGGACGGTCCGCAGCCGATCTGCCCGGTCGAGTTCGCGGAGCTTCCGGCGCAGGTAGTGCACGTACAGGTCGACGACGTTCGAATAGACGTCGGGCTCGGCGCCCCACACGCCATCGAGGATCTGCTGCCGCGTCATCACCTGTCCGGCGTGGCGGATGAGGTACGCCAGCAGGGCGAACTCCCGCGCGGAGAGGTCCGCCGTCCGCTCCCCCACCTGGGCCACGTGGCGGAGCTCGTCGAGCTGGAGGTCGCCGGCCGCGAGGCGGCGCTCGGCGGGTTCTCCCGGGCGGCGGCCGAGGGCGCGGATGCGTGCTATCAGCTCGGCGAACGCGAATGGCTTCGGCAGGTAGTCGTCGGCGCCCGCGTCGAGCCCTTCGACGCGGGCCTCCACCGAACCGAGGGCCGTGAGCATCAGGACCGGCGACCGCACGCCCTTCGAACGAAGGAGCCGGAGGACCGTGATCCCGTCGAGATCGGGCAGCACGCGGTCGAGGACGATGACGTCGTACGGCGTGCCTTCGGCCATTGCGACGCCGCTCACGCCATCTGCTGCGACATCCACGACGTGTCGCTCGGCCGTGAGTACCCGCCGGATGAGGAGGGCCATCTTCGTTTCGTCTTCGACCACGAGCACTCGCATGGTCGCATTCTGCGGCCCCGGTGTGGCCTGAGTCGAGGCTCCTCGGCCATCTCTTTGAGGTTTCTCATGCACGCCACAGGCCGCTCCCATCGGCCTCCGCGACCCTTGTTCCGTCACCCATCAGGCTAGCCGTGGAGGAGCGCCCCCATGATCAACCGCCTCGCCCTGTTCATCGCCTCCGTCGCGGCGGCCCTCACGCTGGCCGTGGCGATGGCCGCGGCCGGGTTCGCGCCCGGGACTGCCGCCGATCCCCCGGCCACGGCGAACCCGCCGGCGGCCCCCTCACCTGGGGACCTCACCGACAGGCGAGTCCAGGTCGACACCGTCTATCTCGCCGCGCCGCCGGCCCAGCAGACCATCACCGTGCGCAAGGTGAGCCCCGCGTCTGGCGAGGCCGAGAGCGAAGGCGCAGAGGGAGACGACTGATGGCCGACGGCCCGATCGCCAGGCCCCAGCGACCCGCTCAGCCGGCAAAAGCCCGGCCCGACCCGGCACCGATGCGGCTGGCGTTCGGCCTGACCGGCCTGGCCGCCGCCAGCGCGATCATCACCGCACTGGCCTCCCCGGCTGGCGCCGACGCCGGTGCCGTCGGGTCCCAGGCGACCCTGATGGTGGCCGCCGATCCGCCGCCGATCGTCCGCCACGTGCTCCAGTACGTCCAGTTGCAGCCCGGGCAGGTCGCGCCGTCCCAGGCCGTCGTCCGTCAGGCGCCGGTCCCCAAGCCGCGCGTCGTGGTCGTCACGACTCGCCAGTCCGGCGCGCCGTGAGCACATCGGCCGCGGGGGCCTGGGAGCGGACCCTCATCTCCACGTCCGCCACGCTGATGGGTGGCCGGGTGGCCGTCCACCTGCGGCCGGCCGATCCGTCGGGGTTCCCGGCGGCCGAGCGCGACGGCGCACGGGTGCTGCGCCGGATCGGCACCTGGGCGGATCGGCTCACGCGCTTCACGACGACGTCGGATCTCGCCCGCCTGAACGCCGACCCGCGCGACGGCGCGCCGATCCGGCCGACCCTGGCCGCGGTCGTCGACTGGGGGCGTGCCGCGGAGGGCCTCAGCGACGGCGTCGTGGACATCACGCTGCTGGCGGAGCGATTGCAGGCCGAAGGCCTCGAGCCGGGCGACCCCCCCTCCCCACGCGGCGCCCGCAGGGCCGGACGCTGGTCGCTGGAGCGCCGTTCCCGAGGCGCTCTCGTGCGACGACCGCACGGCCTGCGGTTCGACCTCGACGGCGTCGCCAAGGGCTGGCTCGCGGACCGGGCACTCGGGCTGCTCCGCAAGTACGCGGCGGCCGTCGTCGATGCTGACGGGGACATCGCGATCCGTCTCGACGGCGGTGAATCCTGGCGCTTCGGCGTCGCCGACCCGCGCCGCGCGGATCACGACCTCGCGGTTCTCGAGCTGACGGGCGCGGCCGGGCCCGGCGGTGCGCTGTTCGGGCTGGCGACCTCGGGCACCAGCGTCCATCGCTGGGTCCGCGACGGACACCCGACCCACCATCTCATCGATCCACGCTCCGGCCGGCCGGCGCGCACGGACGTCGTCCAGGCCTCGGTGCTGGCACGTTCCGCGCGGGAGGCCGAGGCGCTGGCCAAGACGGCCGTGATCCTCGGTTCGGCGGCGGCACTCGCCGCGCTGGACCGACCGGGCATCGATGGCGCCCTCATCCTCACCGATCGGGATGAGCTCCTCCTCACCCCATCCACGCTCAGCTGGCTGGCATGAAGTTCCGCGGCTTCGATCCACGCACCAGGCGGCTGCGCTGGGGCCTCCTTGCGGTCGCCATCGGCATCGTCCTCGGCGCGACGGGCCCGAGCGCGCTGCGCGCCCTCCAGGTAGCCTTCGAGGCGAACCGCGCCAGCCTGCCCTGGGTCTTCGAACGCCTCTTCGCCTTCCTCGCCTACTTCGCCCTCGCCGGGTCGGTGATCTACGGTCTGCTGCTGTCCACGAAGATCCTCGACGCGATCGCCCATCGTCCCATCACGTTCTCTCTCCACCAGGATCTCGCCTCCGTGGGGCTGGGCCTGGCCGGCGTCCACGGCGCACTCCTCGCCCTGGACAAGAGCGTGCCCTTCACGCTGGCGCAGATCGCCGTCCCCGGGCTCGCGCCCTACTCACCGCTCTGGGTGGCGGCCGGCCAGGTGGCGTTCTACCTCGCCCTCATCGTGGTCGGCAGCTTCTACGTGCGGCGTCGGATCGGCCAACGGGCGTGGCGGCTGCTGCACTACGTGACCTTCCTCGCGTTCGCCGGCGCGACCGTGCACGGGCTCTTCGCGGGCACCGACACGGGCTCGCCCTGGGCGCTGGGGTCCTACGTCGGGGCCACGACGGCGGTCGTGTTCCTCTTCGTCTACCGCGTCGCGGCGTCGGTCCTCGGGCGGATCAGCGACCCAGGTCCCCAAGCTGTGCCGCCATCGCCTCAGGCGAAAGGGTCCCGAGCCTGATCTGGCGGATGATGCCCGTGCGGTCGATGCGGGCGACCCGTGTTCGGGTATCGTGTCGCCGACCAGGTGCAGCGTGTCGTCTGGTCGACCGACCGGGATACCGGGCGGGTCGCGCCCCTCACGCGAACGGAGGAGGTCCCAGATGGGCGACAAGACGCCGAAGCGGCCGCCGAAGCCCAAGAAGCCGAAAGCGCCGAAGACGCCCAAGACCTGACGCACCGCTGATCGGGCGCTCCGTCGGGCCGTCCGCTCGGCCCCGGCGCCCGGCGACGAGAGGACCGCGATGAGTCGGGTGCTGGGGAGACGCTTCGTACGGGCCGACGGCCTCCCCAAGGTGACCGGCCAGGCGCGCTACGCGGCCGACCTGGTGCTGCCCGGGATGCTCCATGCCGCCTTCCTCTACGCCGGCGTCCCGCGGGCCCGGATCCGGCGCCTCGACGTATCCGGCGCACGCGCCCTGCCGGGCGTCCTCGCCGTCCTCACGCAGGACGATGTCCCGTTCGTCCGCTTCGGCGCGGCCGTCGAGGACCGGACGCTGTTCGCCCACGAAGTCGTGCGCTTCGAAGGCGAGATCCTTGCCGCCGTGGCGGCCCTGACGCCCGAGTTGGCCGACCAGGCGTGCCGCCTCATCGAGGTCGAGCTCGAGGCGCTGCCCCCGATCCTCGATCCCGAGGCCGCCCTGGCGCCCGGCGCGCCGCTCGTCCACGAGGGCTGGCGAGACTACGAGGCCAACGACGGGATCGTCCGAGACGGCAACGACTGCGGCTTCGTGAACATCGTCAAGGGCGACCTCGAAACCGGCTTCGCCGAAGCCGACGAGATCGTCGAGGGCCGCTACGTCGCCGACATGTCGCACCCCGTCCCGATCGAGCCCCACGCGGTCATCGCCCAGTGGGAGGGCGACCGGGTCACCGTGTGGAGCACCACGCAGACGCCGTTCCCGGCCCGCAACGGGCTCACCAGGACGCTCGGTCTCCCTGAGAGCGCGGTCCGCGTCGTCGTCCCCCACCTCGGCGGCGGCTTCGGCGGGAAATGCGACTTCCATTTCGAAGCTCATGTCGCGGCCCTGGCCCGCGCCGCGCGGCGGCCGGTGCGCCTCGTGTTCGATCGGCGCCAGGAGTTCACCGCCACCGACATGGCCCGCCACGGTATCACCGCCACGTTCCGCACCGGCGTGCGCCGTGACGGCACGATCGTCGCGCACAAAGCGAGCCTCATCCTCGAGACCGGCGCCTATGCGACCCACGGCCCGGTCATCACCGAGATCGCCACGATGATGGCCGCCGGGCCCTATCGCCTTCCGAACCTGCTCATCGAGGGACGCACCGTCTACTCGAACCGGACACCCTCCGGCTCCACCCGGGCACCTTCGGGCCCGCAGGTCTGCTGGGCGCTCGAGCAGCACGTGGATGCCATCGCCGAGCGGCTTGGCCTCGACAAGCTCGAGTTCCGCCTCCGCAACATCGTCGCGGAGGGCGACGAGGGCCCCACCGGCCAACGCTTCGAGAAGATCGGCGCGCGCGAGAGCCTGCTCGAGGCCGCCCGACTCATCGGCTGGGGCCGGCCGCTGCCGCCCGCCGAGGGGATGGGCCTGGGCGTCGGCTGGTGGTTCAGTGCGCCCGGCCCTGCGGGCTGTTACATGAAGCTCAACGCCGATGGCTCGGCAACGGTCGTCACCGGAGCCCAGGAGAACGGCTCGGGGAGCGTCATGGGTCTCGCACTTCTCGCCGCCGAGGAGTTGGGCCTCGCGCCCGAGCGCGTCTCGCTTGTCTACCAGGATACCGACGCGGGCGCCTTCGACTGGGGCAGCTCGGGCAGCCAGACCACGTTCAACGTGGGACGAGCGGTCCTGGCCGCGTCGGCACAGATCCGCGACCGGCTGCTGCGCATGGCGGCGGAGGATCTGGAGGCGAATCCGCTCGACCTCGAGCTGGTGGACGGCGTGGTGCGCGCGAAGGACGCTCCCGGTCGGTCGGTCGCGATCGCAGCGCTTGCCAGGCGCGCCCAGGACGACGGCGAGCTCATCACCGGCCAGGGCAACCCGCCCGCTCCACGGATGCCCGAGAGCCTCGGCGGGACGTGCGTCGGGCGGGTCGCGTTCCCGGCCTTCGCCGCCCCGACCTTCTTCGCCCACGCCGCTCGCGTCCGGGTCGACCGCGAGACCGGCGTCGTGCGCGTGCTGGAGGTGGCCGCCGGCCATGAGTTCGGGCGGGTCCTCAACCCGATCGGCGTCGAAGGCCAGGTCGAGGGCGGCATCGCCCACGGTCTGGGCATCGCGCTCAGTGAGGGCACCGTGTTCAGCAACGGCAACCAGGTGAACCCGCTCCTCCTCGACTACAAGCTCCAGACGGCGGCCGACGTGCCGTCCATGAAGATCGGGTTCGTGGACGCGCCCGCAGCCGATGGCGGGCCGTACGGGTCGAAGGGTGTCGGCGAGCCGCCGGTGGTGCCCACCGCGGCCGCCGTGGCAAATGCCATCGCGGCCGCGACCGGAGTCCGGGTCCGGCGCTTGCCGATGACTCCGGTCCGGGTCTGGGCCGCACTCGCCGGCGAGGACGCCTGACGTGGCCGTCCCCGTGGGCCGCACCTATCACGCTCCAGCGTCTTTGGACGAGGCCCTCGCGCTGCTCGCCGAGCTGGGGAACGAGGCCGGGATCGTGGCCGGGGGCACGGACCTCGTCGTGGCCGCTCGCGGCGGCCGGCGCCCGTTGCCCACCGCCCTCGTGGCCATCCACCGCTTGAGCGAGCTGGCCCTGATCTCAACTTCGCCGTCCAGCGGGGTGGCCCTCGGGGCGCTCGTGACCCATGCCGACCTCGAGCGGTCGGACCTCGTGCGGCGCCGCTGGACCGCCCTCGCAGATGCCGCCGCGCTGGTCGGCTCGCCCGCCACCCGCCACATCGGCACGCTGGGCGGCAACCTGTGCAACGCGTCCCCGGCCATGGAGAGCGGGGCACCGCTCCTCGTCTACGACGCCACGGTCGAGCTGCGCTCGGCGAGCGGGACCCGGAGCCTGCCGCTCGCCGACTTCCTGCTCGGGCCGGCGCGGACGGCGCTGGCGCCCGGCGAGCTGCTCACCGGCGTGACCGTCCCACCGCTGCCGGCCGGCCGCGTGGGCTCGGCCTACCTCCGCCTCGACTACCGCGCCGCGATGGAGATCGCGGTCGTCGGTGCAGCGGCCCTCGTCGCACTCGACACCGACGGTCGATGCACGGAAGCGCGGATCGCGCTGACCGCGGTCGCGCCCACGGTCGTGCGCGCCGCCGACGCGGAAACGGCCCTGCGCGGCCAGCTACCCACCGCCGAGCACGTCGCCATCGCTGCAGCGCGGGCCGCCGCTGCCGCCCGACCGATCGACGACGTCCGGGCGACCGCCCGCTACCGGACGGCGATGGTGCCAGTCATCGTTCGTCGGGTTATCGAGCTTGCCCTGAAGAGGGCCGAGGAGGCGGCGGCGTGAGGTACCCGCTAACGCTCACCGTCAACGACGTCCCGTACGAACTCGCCGTCGACCCCGGGCACTCACTGCTCGACGCCCTGCGCACCGACCTCGGCCTGACCGGCACCAAGGAGGGCTGCGACGACTCGGAGTGTGGCGCGTGCATGGTCCTGCTCGACGGCCGGCCCGTGAACTCCTGCTCGTACCTGGCCCTCCAGGCCGCGGGCCGGCGCATCACGACGGTGGAAGGCCTCGCCCGCGATGGCCGGCCGAGCGCCCTGCAGCGCGCCTTCCTGCTGGAGGGCGGCGTCCAGTGCGGCTTCTGCACGCCCGGCATGCTCATGTCGGCCACCGCCCTGCTGGCCGCGAACCCGAGCCCGGGCGAGGGCGAGATCCGTATCGCGCTGGCCGGCAACCTGTGCCGCTGCACCGGCTACCAGAAGATCGTCCAAGCGGTCGCCCGGGCGGCACAGGAGGTGGCTCGACCCACCCCCGGGTAGGCGCGTTCGCCAGCGCCAGTTATCGTGTCGTCACGGAGCGCTCCGTGACGTGGCCGCAGCGTCCCCCTGCCTCGGCGAGCGTGCCAGCGCCGCGTCCAGACGGGCGAGCAGCGGCGCGGCGCCGAGCCGGGTGAAGATCTCGTGGGCCTCGTCTGCCGCTGCTCGTGCGGTCGGTTCGTCCGGCCCGATCAGGCTCGCAAAGTCCAGCTGGCAGAGCCCCAGCTCCACGGCCCAGCCCGCGTCGCGCCACAGAGCGGCCGCATCGAGGTACCCCGCGATCGCTGCCTCGCGCTCACCGTCGAGCGAGGCAAGGGCCGCCCGGACGGTTCGCCGGCCCGCATCGAACCATCGTCCGCGTCGGTCGGCTGCGACCATGCGATCCAGCGCCTCTCGGACGTGTTCGCCGTCGCCCATCCATGCCGCGGCCCGGGCCACAAGGCGGGAGGCGGCATGCGCCAGACGGGGACTCGCCGCGGCCGCGGCCGTGGCCTCCGTGTAGGCTTCCTCGAGGCGCCCCTCGGCCAGCGCCACTTGAGCCACCACGGTTCGGTACGAGGCGAGATGCGTGGGATGCGTGACGCCGGCGAGGTGCGCCTTGCCCATCGCGAGCCGCTCCCCAGCGGTGGCAGCATCGCCCCGGTATGCGGCGATCAGCGCGAGCAGGTCGTTGAGATGCTCTTGCTGGTGGAAGACGAGCTCGCCCTCCTCGAGGGCGTCGATCGTGGCCAGCACGCCGTCCCAGTCACCGGCGTCGTAAGTCTCCGAGATCATGTCGAACGTGAACACGCTCACCGATTCGCGGTCGCCTGTCCTGCGGGCCAGCTCAAGTCCGGTCTTCCGGAGCGCCTGCGCGATGCTCGGGTCGTCGAAGGATTCGAGGTCGGCAAGCCAACTGCGAGCCCGAAGTTCGGATGCGACGAGCACATGCCGCTCGGCCAGGGCGAGCGCCCCGCTGA
>JBGPMJ010000071.1:0-9177 GCA_041486935.1 Candidatus Limnocylindria bacterium
CACCTGCCGCACCAGGCCGGAGCTGGCGCGCGTGAAGGTGCCCGCGGGCGCCACCTGCGTGGGAACGGTCATCTCTTCCTCCCTTCCTCTCCCCCGCCAACGGCCTCAGCCGGTGACGAGCTGGATGTTCACGACGCCCTCACTGGGGTCCAGGTCGATCAGCACGCCATCCAGTAACCCTTCCTGATACTCACTGCCGGGATTGGCGATGATCGTCGCACCGAGCTTCTTGATCCCCTTCGACTCGTGGATGTGGCCGTGCAGGCCGAGCAGGGGTTGGTGCCGCACGATGGCGTCATGGACCGCCGTGCTCCCCACGGGCACCATCTCGGGCTCGCCGGACGACGTGGCGACGACGTTGAAGTCGGCGTCCAAGCGAGGCGCCAGGTCGAGCCGGCTGCCCCATGGCGGCACGTGGAGGTTGAAGATCGCGCGCCGCATGTCGACGATCTCCGGCGTCAGCCGCTCGATCCGCTCACCCAGTTCCTCCTCGCTGATGTCGCGGGGACAATTCCAGGGCGTCGGGTTGCCGTAGCCCACGGAGAGCATCTGGAAGCCGTCGACGTCGACCACGCGGCCCTCGGGAACCTCGATGCGGCGCGACGTCCGCAGCACGTCGTCGACCTCCAGGAAGTCGTCGTTGGCGCCCTGCACGAAGCACCGTGCATCGACGTTCGCCAGCCGCTCGTCCGCGAGCTGTACCCAGCGCCGGACGCGCTCGAGGACCTGGACCCCGAAGAGGCCGTCGATGCGCTCCTGCCGGCCGTCGTAGGAGCCGTACTCCTCGAGGCTCATCTCCACGGGGTACGAGCCGGCGTTCGAGATCATCGCCGCCAGCCGCGCCACGTCGTCACGGCTCTCCAGCCGGCGCTCGACGCCCATGTACTGGGAGGTCCACGTCCCTCCCGGCTGGGCGATGATGGGCACGATGAACTTGCCCGTGATATCACCACCGACGATGATCACGTCGGCGCCGTAGAACTTCGGGGCGGCCAGGAACTTCAACCAGCAGCGGTCCGAGGCGTGCAGGTCGGAGCAGAAGTAGAGCCGCATGTCCGGGCCTCGTCAGATCCCGTAGCCCGTGGTCACGCCGCCGTCCACGAGCTGGATGGCACCGGTCATGTACGAGGACTCGTCCGAAGCCAGGAAGACGGCCGCGGCCGCGATCTCCTCCGGCCGGCCCAGCCGGCCGAGCGGGATGGGCTCGGTCTGTCTTCGCTCGAGCAGGGCGGGATCGGGCGCTTCCCGGAACCAGCGCTCCAGCATGGGAGTCCGGATCGCGCCGGGGCAGAGGCAGTTGACGCGGATCGCCGCTGGAGCGCAGTCGATGGCCATGGCCCGCGTCATGTTGACCACGCCACCCTTGGCGGCACAGTAGGCCAGCGAGCTGCTGGCCCCCACCAGTCCCAGCTCCGAGGCGGTGAAGATGATCGCTCCGCCGCCCTGACGAGTCATGACCGGGATGGTGAACTTGGCCATGTGGAAGTGCCCGGTCAGGTTGATCCCGATGACGCGCTCCCAGATCTCCTCGCTCGTCTCCGGGGCCGTGCCCGCCTCCTGGACACCCGCGTTCGACCAGAGGATGTCGAGCCGTCCGTGGTGGCCGACGACGGCTTCGACGAGCCGCGCCGCGTCCTCGGCCCGGGCAACGTCGGTGGGCACGTGCGCGACCTCGAGGCCCTCACCGGCCAGCTCCCGGACAAGGGCCTCGCCGGCGGTCCGGTCGCGTGAGCCGACGACGACGCTGGCGCCTTCCCGAGCGAAGCGGATGACGCCCGCACGCCCGATCCCGGACGTCCCGCCGGTGATGACGGCGACCTTGCCGGCGAGCCTACCGCTCGACATCTTCGACCTCCTCGTACCACAGCACCCGGGTGCCGACCGCCTGTCGGGCCCGCCAGCGCAGGGACTTCGGCTGGTGCTCGATCGCGCCCAGCAGCCCGGCCAGGCGTCCGTCCACGACATCGACGAGGTCGGGCGGGATCGCCGACGACGAGCGGATCGAGGCCCGGATGCGGACGATGTTCGACGTCGCGGTGTACCAGAACCCCCAGTCGTCGGCGAGCAGGCGGACGATCCGCGGCAGCTCGAACTCCTCGGCGCCGCCGCGGCCGAACGGATGCTCAGCCACGAGCACCATGCAGTCCTTGATGTCGTTGTCGGTCAGGCGGACGATCTGCAGCTTCGAGAGGAGCAGGTCGGCCAGCGGGACGGTCGGGCGGTCGAGCTGGAGGCGGTCGGCCAGCTCGATGCGATGGCACATCCGGAGCGAGTCGAGGAAGACGTCGACCTTGACCTTCTGCGGAGGCCGTGAGTGGAAGATGAGACGGTTGATGCCGTATTCCTGGCTGCCGAGCAGCGCTGCGTCCGGCTCATAACCCAGCTCGGCGAAGACCTCGGTGATGCCCCGTCGGTCCTGGGAGCGGCCCATCAGGTCGATGTCGCGGTACTCCTGGCGCTCGAGGCGGACCAGGAGAGGGCGGTGCTCGCGACAGTGCGCCCAGACGGCGACAGACCCCAGAAGACGCAGTGTCACCGCGCGGTCGTCCGCCAACGCGAGAAGACGATCGACTTCCGCCAAGATCCGTTCGCTCACTGCCAACGGAGGCTATCAGAACTGTAAACTGTCTACACCTCGTCGAACGCCGCGCTGCTCGCCCGGGGCTGCCGCGGGCGGGTCACCGGATCCGGCGCGGGCGAGGCGTTTCCCGTCACGCCGTCCCGTATCTTCGCCACTGCCGCTCGAGCCGCGAGGGCAGCCCGGCGAGCACGGCCAGGTCCCGGGCAGCGCTGGAGGCGCGCTCTAGCACGCGCTCCTCGTCGAGCGTCGCGAGCCGACCATCCTGCATGAGCGGTCGGCCGTCGACCAGGAGCGTCCGCACCTCGTTGCCCACGGCGGCATAGACGAGCGAGGAGATCGGGTCGTGCACCGGCGCCGCGAAGGGGTTGTCGAGCGCCACGGTCACCAGATCCGCCCGCTTGCCGACCTCGATGGAGCCGATCTCGTCGGCCATGCCGATTGCCCGCGCCCCGTCGATCGTCGCCATCTCGAGGACCCTGTCCGCGGTCATCGCCGTCGGGTCCTCGTGCGCTAGCTTGTGCAAGAGCGCCGTGTACTTGAGGACATGGAGCATGTTCTGGTTGTTGTTGCTGGCCGGTCCATCGGTCGCAAGGCCCACGGTCAGGCCCCGACGCAGCATCGCCACGATCGGCGCGATCCCAGAGCCGAGGTACATGTTGCTGACCGGGTTGTGCGAGACCTTCACGTCGTGGGCGGCCAGCCGCTCGATGTCGTCGCCGTCGAGCTTCGTGCAGTGGACCGCCAGCAGGTCCGGTCCCAAGAACCCCGCCTGCTCGAGCACCTGAGCCTCCGGCAGCCCGTACGTCCGGCGGGCGTAGTCCACCTCGAACGAGGTCTCCGCGAGGTGATACGTGACCACGATGTCCTGTCCGGTGGCGAACTCGCGGGTAGCTCGAAGCGCGTCCTGGTCGATCATCCAGAGCAGGCACGGCGCGACGCCGATGCGGACCAGGTCCGCCGGCCCGGCGTGGAGCGACCGCAGTCGGGCGACATCGGCGAGCGCCGTCCCGACCTCCTCGATGAGGGCCTCCGGAACACCCAGGTCGACGCCCCGGGTGACGAAGCCCCGCGCCACGACCGCCCGGACCCCCGCCGCCTGCAGCCCGCGAACCACGGCATCGGTGAGTCCTTCGCGCGGGTGCGCGTACATGAAGTCGACGACGGTCGTGGTGCCCGAGCGGATGGCTTCCAGCGCGCCGTTGAGCGCAGCCGCCTCGCAGTGTTCCTCGGTCAGCCGGCTCGCCGCGGGGGCCGTCATGTCGCGTAGCCAGCGATAGAGCGGACGGTCGTCGCCGAGGCCCTTGAGCAGCCCCTGGAAGAGATGGGTATGGGTGTTGACGAAGCCGGGCAGGATCACCCCGCCCGCAGCGTCGATCCATTGGGCGGCCGGATATCGGTGCTGCAGCTCCGCCCGGTCCCCCATGTCCGCGATCCGCGAGCCGCGCACCAGCACGGCCCCGTCGTGAAGGATCGGTCGGGAGCGGTCCATGGTGAGCACCGTGCCGTTGCCCAGCAGGCGCTCGGTCTCGGCCCGCGGAAGCGCGGCCTCCCCGCGATCCTCGCTCATGCCGGCGATCCGCCGGCGACCGAGAGCAGGAGCTTGCCCGACGTCTCGCGGCCCTCGAGCGCGGCGTGCATGGCGGCGACATCCTCGAACGGGAAGATCGCCCCGACCGGCATGCGCAGCCTTCCACGCGCGACCGCATCCTCGACGAAGCGTGCGCCCCGGCGCCAGGTCCGCGAACCGGGCGCCGCGTGGAGCACCTCGAAGCCGGCCATCGCCGTGGAGCGCTCGTACAGCTTCTTGCGAACCGGGAAGTTGGGCTCGCCGGCCGCCTCCCCGATGTTGATGAGATGACCGTGGTAGCGAAGCGCGTCGAAGCTCCGGGGGAGGATCTCGCCGCCCAGCGAGTCGATGACCAGGTCCACCCCTCGACCGTCCGTGAAGGCGAGGGCGCGCTCCACGAAGTCCTCCGAGCTGCGGTCGATGACGAGCTCGGCGCCCATCCGTCGTGGCAGCTCGGACTTGCCCGCCCGGCCGACGGTCCCGATGACCCGGGCCCCGGCCATGCCCGCCACCTGGGTCACGGCCAGGCCGACCGATCCGGCGATGGCGTGCACCAGAACGACCTGTCCGGCTCTGATCCGGTACGCGGTGTGGAGGAGGTGGAACGCGGTCAGCGACGCTAGCGGGAGGGCGGCCGCCTGGTCGAGCGGCAGATCGCCGGGGAGCCGCAGCACGTAGGCGGCGGGGACCACCACCTCGTCCGCGTAACCGCCCAGCAGGCGGGGGCCGCAGAGCGCGGCGACACGCTGCCCGATCGAGAGCCCGCGCACGCCCGGCCCGACCGCCGAGACGATCCCGGACACCTCGGCGCCGAGGATCGCCGGGTAGCCGACCGGGTCGGGGTAGACGCCCTGGCGCTTCTGGATGTCGCTCCAGTTCGCCGCCGCGAACGCGACCCCGATACGTAGCTCGCCGGGCCCAGGCTCCGGGACGGGGACCGTCACCTGTCGCAGGACGTCGAGACCCCCCGTCCGCTCGACGTGGATCGCCCGCATCGTGGCCGCAGCGCTCATGCCGGACGCGGGCCGCGAGGGCCGTGGCGGCATCCGGTCGACCGCCGCCGCGGCGACGACGCGACGCCGCTCACCACTCGGCGATGGGGGTGTTGTCGTAGCCCCGCCAGCCGTCGTTCTTGCGCAGGAAGTAGCCGGCGAGGAACGTGAGCATCGCGGAGTTGAAGGTGCGCGTCGTGATCTCGGCCACGTCGCGGTACGGATCCAGCTCGACGAAGTCGATCGCCGCGACCCGCGGTTCCTGGCCGAGGATGAAGAGGGCCTCGAACAGGTCCGTCGGATGGATGCCGTCCGCGGTGGCCGCCGCCGTGCCCGGCGCGTAGCCCAGCTCGAGCACGTCGATATCCACCGTCACGTAGATGGCGTCGGTGTCGCGGCCGGCGATATCGATGGCCCGGTGGATCGCCTCCTCGATGCCCTGCCGGCGGATCTCCCGGGCGGTCATGATCGTGCCGCCCTTGCCCTCCACCCAGCGCTTGTAGTAGCTCGCGTTCATGAACCCGTGGATCCCGACCTGGACCAGGTTCCGGCCCGACACGCGCACGCCCGAGGTCAGGATGCCGCGGATCGGGGTGCCGTTCGTCGGGCCGTGGTCGAGCACCCGCACGTCGTTATGGGCGTCGAAGTGGATGAGGCCCACCTGCTTGTCCGGGTTGGCCTTGCAGTACGCCCGGACGGCGGGGGCGGTGATGGCGTGGTCACCGCCGATGACGACCGGCAGGAACGCCTCGGGCTGCTCGAAGATCCCCCGGAGCGACTCCTCGATGTGCTCGATGCCTTCGCGCAGATCGAGGACGGGGATGGCCACGTCGCCGATCTCGCGGACGCGCAGGCTCGCCATGTCGACGTCGTAGTCGGGCGTGTAGGTCGTGTTGATGGCCCAGGAATCCTTGATCGCGTTAGGCGCCGCGTACGCCCCGTTGGCGAAGATCGAGGTCTTACTCGACGGGACGTTGATCAGCCCGACATCGAGGTTCGAAGCCCAGTCCCACGGCTCGATCCAGTTGTTGACCCGCAGCTCGTGGGGATCGTTCCAGTGGAGGAGTTTGCGCTTCTCCGGGATCAGCAGATGCGGGATGTCGCGCGGCGTCTTCGGTTCCTCGTAGTAGTCGCCCACCGGTTCCTCCTGTCCCGTCATGCCCGTCCCACGAGCCTCGTCCGCCCGGCCCGTCAGCGGCCCGGCGGGAGTTCCATCAACCCGGCGAAGCCGGCCCCTGTGACACCGTCTTCGGCGCGCCCCTCGGTGATTCGTCGGCTGGTGTCGCGGAACAGCGCCCAGCAGGCACGTGTCGCTCGCTCCAGGTCCCCGGAGCGGAGCTCCGCGACGAGGTTCTCGTGCTGGACGATGAGCGGGTCGAGCGTGGCCCCGAGGCGGGTGATCTCGAGGCGGATCAGCGCACGCAGGAGGCCGACCTGGGCTTCCCAGGCCTGGTAGAGCCGCTCATTGCCGGACAGGCGACAAAGCTCGCCGTGGAGAGACAGGTCGGCATTCACGAAGGCGGCGCGATCCCCGAGCTTCGCCGTCCGGCGCATCTCGGCGAGCGCGACGTCGAGGGTGGCGAACTCGCCGAGGTTCCCTCGCTCGATGACCAGCAGCGCGGCCGCGCTCTCGAGCGCCGCCCGGATCTCGTAGATCTCCTCCACCTCCCGCCGACTGAGGACCGACACGTAGGACCCTCGCCCCGGCTCTTCGCGAGCGAGTCCCTCCGCCCGAAGCATCGCCAGGGCTTCCCGGACGGGGCCGCGGCTGGTCCGCAGCTGTCGCGCGATGTCCGCCTCGACGAGGCGGCTACCCGGGGGAAACACGCCCTCGAGGATCCGCTCCCGCAGTAGTCCCGCCGTGGCGTCCACCAGCGAGGATCGCGTGATCGCCGGAAGTGACCGAGCGTCCATCGAGTCCCTGTCAGGATTGCTGTTGACTGTCGACAATGGACAGCCTATTGTCAGCCGCCTGAAACGTCAATGGGTCGGATCGGATGGCGGGGCAATCAGGAGAAGGCGGGCGTGGGGAGCACGGGCCAGCAGTCCAGCGCACCCGAGTTGCTCAGGATGGAGCGCATCACCAAGCGCTTCGGTGACCTCGTGGCCAACGATGAGGTGACCTTCGAGGTCCTGCCCGGCGAGATCCATGCCCTGCTCGGCGAGAACGGTGCCGGGAAGAGCACCCTCATGAAGATCCTCTATGGCCTCCAGCAGCCGGACTCGGGCCAGGTCAACCTGGACGGGCGGACGGCGACGATCCGCTCGCCGCACGAGGCCGTGTCGCTCGGCATCGGCATGGTCCACCAGAAGTTCATGCTCGTCCCCAACCTGACCGCCCTCGAGAACGTCGTGCTGGGAGTCACGAGCCCGCGGCCCCCGCTGCTCGAGTTGCGCGACCCGCGACGGCGGCTGATGAAGCTCGCGGAGGAACACGAGCTGGCCATCGACCCCGACGTCCCCGTCTGGCAACTGTCGGTGGGCGCGCAGCAGCGCCTGGAGATCCTGAAGGCGCTCTATCGAGGGGCCCGACTCCTCATCCTCGACGAGCCCACCGCCGTCCTCGCGCCGGTCGAGGTCGGCCAGCTGTTCCGCGTCATGCGCCTGCTCGCAGCCGAGGGACGGGGCATCGTCTTCATCAGTCACAAGCTGAGCGAGGTCAAGGCGGTCAGCGACCGGATCACGGTGCTGCGGCTCGGCCGGGTCACCGGCAGCCTCCCGACCGCGGAAGCGAGTCCGTCCATCCTCTCGTCGATGATGGTCGGCCGGGACGTCTCGCTCGAGCGGGTCAGCCCACCCGTCCAGGGAGATGCGCCCATCCTCGAGATGCGGGACGTGAGCTGCCTGACCGATCGCCGCACGCCGGGTCTCGCCTCGGTCTCGCTGACCGTGCGCCGCGGGGAGATCGTCGGCGTGGCCGGCGTCGACGGCAACGGCCAGCGTGAGCTGGTGGAATGCATCGCCGGCCTCCGGCCGATCACCGGGGGGCGCATCGCGATCCAGGGGCGGCCGCCGAAGGGGGCGCTCCGGAAGATCGGCCTGCTGGGGCTCATCCCGGAGGATCGCCACGAGCAGGGACTGGTAGGCGACTTCGACGTCGCCGAGAACCTCGTGCTGAGGGCCTACGGCAGGCGTCCCTTCTCCGCCTTCGGCTTCCTCCGCTGGAACCGGATCAGGAGCCACGCGGTCGAGCAGATCGACGCCTACGACATCCGCTGCCCGGGCCCGGAGGCGAAGGTCCACCACCTGTCGGGTGGCAACCAGCAGAAGGTGATCGTGGCTCGCGAGACGCAGGAGGACCCCGCCCTGCTCGTCGCCGCCCAGCCGACCCGGGGGCTCGACGTGGGCGCCGTCGAGAGCGTCCTCAACCTGATCCGCGGCCAGCGTGATCGGGGTGCCGCCGTGCTGCTCGTGTCGACCGAGCTGACCGAGCTGTTCGCCGTGAGCGACCGGGTCGTGGTCATGCACGCGGGCCAGATCATGGGCACGGTCCCGCCCGACCCGGCCCGGCTCGGCGAGGTGGGCGAGATGATGATGGGCCACACGATACAGGTCGCCAGCGACGGGGTGACGGCCGCCTGATGGACTTCGCGGCGACCCTTCCGCGACTCGTGCGGCGCGTCTTCTACCGGCTGGTCGTCCCGGTCGTCTCGATCGCGGCGGCCCTGTCGGTCTCGGGCCTCCTGATCGTCGTCGCGTCCGGCAACCCGCTCGAGGCGTACGGCGCGATGCTCCAGGGAGCCGCCGGCAGCATCGGCAGCCTCGCCACCACCGGCGTGCGGACGACGCCGATCCTGCTGACCGGTCTGGCCGTGGCCATCAGCTTCCGGGCCGGTGTCTTCAACGTCGGCGCGGAGGGCCAGCTCTACCTGGGAGCGGCGTTCGCCACGGTGGTGGCGGTCGCGCCGCTCGGTCTGCCGGGATTCATCCACGTCCCACTCGCGTTGCTCGCCGGCTTCGTCGGCGGGGCGCTGTGGGTCGCGATCCCCGCCTACCTGCGGGCCTACCGGGGCGTCAGCGAGGTCGTCACGACGCTC
>JBGPMJ010000072.1:0-9165 GCA_041486935.1 Candidatus Limnocylindria bacterium
CCTCGACGACATCGTGGCCGACACCGACGACGGGCTCTACCTGGCCTCCAACCGCTCCTGGAGCATCGACGACCGGCGCCTGAACTTCCAGTTCGCGACGGAGGTGGCCTACGAGGTCAAGGGCGGCAAGCTCGGCCGGCTCTTCAAGAACCCAACCTACACGGGCATCACCTACGAGTTCTGGCGCTCCTGCGACGCGGTCGCCGATGCCCGCAGCTACGTCATGAGCGGCACGCCGAACTGTGGCAAGGGTGAGCCGGGGCAGATCGGCCACGTCGGCCACGGCACCAGCGGCGCGCGCTTCCGCGACGTCCAGGTCGGGGTGGGCAGATGGTGATCGCGGCGGGCGAGGAGATGCTCGTGCTCGCCGACCGGCTGCTCGGCTTCGCCGCTGCCGAGGGCGCCAGCCAGGCTGAGGTGCTCGTCGACGCCGACGAATCGGCGCTGACGCGCTTCTCCAACAGCGAGATCCACCAGAACGTGGCCACGCTCGACCAGCGCGTCAGCCTCCGCTTCGTCGATGGCCGGCGGGTCGGCTGCGCGGCCACCAACCGCCTCGACGATGCGTCGCTGCGCCGGCTGGCCGCCAGTGCGGCGCGCACGGCGCGCATCCAGCCAGAGCTGGAGGAGGCCGTCGAGCTGCCCGAGCCGGGCCCCATCACGCCCGTGGCGGGCGCCTACAGCCCCGGCACCGCGTCGGCGTCGCCGGAGATGCGCGCCGCGGCCGCGCGGCAGGTCATCGCCGCGGCCGACGCGGCGAGCGTCCTCGCCTACGGCTCCTTCGCTACGCACCTGGAACGGGTCGGGATCGTCAACTCGAAGGGCGTGCGGGCCTTCGAGGAGCGGACCTGGGCGCAGCTCATCACGGTGTCCATGGGCCCCGACGGCGAGGCTGGCTACGCCGAGGCGGACGCGGTCGACGCGACGACGATCGATGCCGCCGCCGTGGGACGCGAGGCGGCCGCGAAGGCGCGTCGCTCCCGCGGCGCCGTGCCCATCGAGCCCGGCGACTACCCCGTGGTGCTCGAGGAGTACGCCGTGGCCGACCTGCTCGAGACGCTCGGCTATATCGCCTTCTCCGCCCTCGCCGTCCAGGAGGGGCGCTCGTTCCACGAAGCGGGGCGGGTCGTCGGCTCCGAGCTGGTGACGATCGTGGACGACGCGAGCGACCCGGCCGGCATCCCCGCCTCGTTCGACTACGAGGGGGTCGCCAAGGAGCGCGTGACGCTCATCGAGCGGGGTGTCTGCCGCGACGTCGTCTACGACGCACAGACGGCCGCCCGCGCCGGCCGTCGCTCGACGGGCCACGGCCTGCCCGCGCCCAACCCCTGGGGCCCCTTCCCGCTCAACCAGCTCATGGCCGCCGGCGAGACGCCGCGCGATGACCTCGTCGCCGGCCTCGATCGGGGCCTGCTGGTGACGCGCTTCCACTACACGAACACGGTGCACCCCAAGCTGGCCATCATCACCGGCATGACCCGCGACGGGCTCTTCCTCGTGGAGAACGGCGAGATCGTGGGGCCGGTACGGAACCTGCGCTTCACGCAGAGCTACCTCGCGGCGCTCGCGGGCGTGGAGGCGGTATCCCGCGAGCGGAAGCTCCTGCGCGGCTTTCTCGGGCCCGTGGTCGTGCCGGCGCTGCGCCTGAGTACCTTCACCTTCACCGGCGCGACGGAGCATTGAGCGGGACCATGGCCACGCCGCGGCAGGTGCTCGACCTTCGCCTCGGGGACCGCATCGAGCTGGCCCGACCCCACCCTTGCGGCGAGCGCCGCTGGTCGGTGGTGCGCCTGGGTGCGGACATCGGCCTCGTCTGCGACGGCTGCCGCCGCCGCATCATGCTCGCCCGCGGCGACCTCGAGCGCCGCTTTCGCGGGTATGTCGAGCGCGGACCTGAACCCGGATCGACCGCATGAACGAGCTCGAGCAGACGCGGCTGCCGCTCGACGACGAGCCGGCGCCCGACCACGCATCGAGCACCTTCATCGCCGAGGAGGCGGCCGGTCTGCCCATGGTGGAGCGTACCGTCGAGCTGCCCGGTCCGGTCGTGGCCGAGGAGGAGCCCGAGGGCCCGGCGGTCGATACCACGGTCGCCGGCGTCCTCGGGAACCGCCGCTTCCTCGCCCTCTGGCTGGCCCAGGTCGCCAGCCAGATCGGCGGCAACATGGTCCTCTTCGGCCTGACTGTGCTCGTCAGCTCGAGGACGAACTCGAACTCGGCGGTCAGCCTGCTGATCCTCACCTTCCTCGTGCCGGCCGTGGCCTTCAGCGCCCTGGCCGGGGTCTACGTGGACCGGCTCGATCGGCGCAAGGTGCTCATCGCCACCAACGTCGCGCGCGGCCTCGCCTTCGTGGCCATGGTGGCCGTGGACAGCCAGCTCGCGTACATCTACCTGTTGACTATCGTGGTCTCCACGTTGACCGTGTTCTTCGCGCCGGCCGAGGCCTCGATGATCCCGGTCCTCGTGGACCGGCGCCAGCTCCTCGCTGCGAACAGCCTCTTCACGCTGACCTTGCAGGCCTCGTTCGCCATCGGCTTCGCGCTGCTCGGTCCGCTCGTGGTGGGCGTCTCGAGCGTGAACGCGCTGATCATCCTGGTGGCCGGGTTGTACCTCGGGGCGGCCATACTTTGCTTCATCCTGCCGCCGGCGCCCGCCCCGCAGTCTCGCGAGCGGCTCTCCGCCACGCGTGCCATCGGTGAGGCGGAGCAGGCGGTGGCCTCGACCTTCGGCGAGCTGCGCGAGGGCCTGCGCTTCATCCGCGACAACCCCAGCATCTTCTGGTCGCTCAGCTACCTGGCCATCAGCGCCTCGCTCATCGGCGTCCTGGGCGTCCTCGGCCCCGGCTTCGCGCGCCAGGCCCTGGGCCTCACCGGCGAGGGTCTCGCGATCGTGCTCCTGCCGCTCGGTGCGGGCCTCGTGATCGGCATCCTGTTGCTCAACGCGTACGGGCGCTACTTCTCCCGTCGGCGCGTCATCGAGGGGGGCATGGTCGCGCTGGCGGTCTCGCTGGGCATGCTCGCCCTCGCCCAGCCGATCTCGATGTTCCTCAAGGGCACCACCGACGGGACGACCATCGGCGGCATGGTCTCGCTGCTCGGGATCGTGGTCATGCTCGCGCTCGTCTCCGGCGTCGCCTACGCCCTCGTGGCCGTGCCGGCCCAAACGCAGCTCCAGGAGGAGCTGCCGGAGGAGATCCGGGGTCGGGTGTTCGGCGTGCTCAACATGCTGGTCAACGTCGCCAGCTTCCTGCCCATCATCCTCGTCGGGCCCATCGCCGACCTCGTCGGTCCCGAGCTGGTCATCCTTGCCTGCGCCTTCCTCGTCCTGCTGGCCGGCTTCCGCTCGATCCTCGCCGCGCCCACGCTGGCCTTCGCCTCCGCCGTCCCCAGCCACCTCGAGCCGGCCGATCCGGTCACGGTGACGACCGGCACGCGGCGCCGGCCCTCCGCTGGCGCGGGCCCGGCCCCGCGGGACCGCGAGGAACGGCCGTGAGCCGCGTGCCGATCGTCTTCACCGGCGGAACCATCGCGATGCAGGTCGATCCGGTCGCCGGCGGCGCCGTGCCGGTCCTCGACGGCGCGGCCATCCTGGCGCGCACCGACGGTCTGGCCGAGATCGCCACCGTCGAGGCGGTGGACTGGGGCCTCGTGCCGGCCTCGCACCTGTCGTTCGGCCAGATCCTCGACCTGGCCGCGACCGTGCGCTCCGGCCTGGAGCGACCCGGCGTCGTCGGTGCCGTGGTCGTGCAGGGAACGGACGTCATCGAGGAGACCGCCTTCGCCCTGGACCTCCTCGTGCCGGGCTCGAAGCCGGTGGTCGTCACGGGCGCGAGGCGCAACGCCGGCGAGGATGGCTACGACGGACCGGGCAACCGGCGCGACGCGGTGCGCGTCGCGGCCGCTCCCGAGGCCCGCCATCAGGGTTGCCTCGTCGTGATGGCCGGCTCGATCCTGCCCGGCGACGACGCCACCAAGACCCACACCGACGCCTACGGCACGTTCCAGGCGCTCAACGAGGGGCCCATCGGATCCGTGCTCGGCGGCAGGGTGCGGATCGTGCGCCGTCGGGCGCGCCGACGCTGGCTGCCCGCCATCCCCGAGGCGGCCGCCGAACCGATCGACCTCGTGACCGCGCTGGTCGGGCAGGACGGGCGGCCGCTGCGGCTAGTCCTCGCGGCCGGGACGCGCGGCATCGTCGTGGCCGCCACCGGCGCGGGCAACACGCATCCCGACCTGCTCGAGGCGGCGAAGGAGGCGATCTCGGCCGGCATCCCCGTGGTGCTCACGACGCGCTGTCCTGCGGGCGAGGCGCGCCCCGCCTACGCGTTCCCCGGCGGCGGGGTGCACTGGGTCCGGGCCGGGGCGATCCTGGCCGGTCCGCTGGGCGGCCCGAAGGCGCGCATCGGTCTCGCGCTCGGCCTCGGCGCCGGGCTCGACCCGGCAGGGCTGCGGCGCTTCTTCGCCGGGTGACCCGCGGGGGCCGCGCCGACCTGCTGGTCGTCGGGCGCATCGCGACCCTCGCCGGCGAGGCCGGGCTGGGTTGGGTCGAGGCGCTGGCAGTCGGGGAGGGGAGGGTGCTCGCCGCAGGTCCGCTGGCCGAGGTCGAGGTGCTCGCCACCCCCGGCACACGTTGGCTGCGGATCCCGGGCGGGCATGTCGTGGCGCCCGCGGTCACCGACGCGCACATCCACTTCCTCGACGCCGCGGTCACGGCGGAGGAGATCAACCTCGAGGGCACGGCCACGATGGAGGAGGCGCTGGCCATCGTCGCCCGGGCGCACGAGGCACGGGCCCGGGACGGCGACCGCGTGGGCTGGCTGTTCGGTCACGGCTGGCTCGCCGACCGCTGGGGCCACCTGCCCGAGGCGGCGGCCCTGGAGGCCGTGGCGCCCGGCCGCCCCATCGCCCTCTGGGCCCACGACCACCATGCGCGCTGGCTGAGCCCCGCGGCGCTGGCCGCGTGCGGCATCGACGCCGGCACGCCGGACCCGCCGGGCGGCATCGTCGGGCGGGATGCGCACGGGCAGCCGAACGGCGTCCTCTTCGAGCATGCCACGCGCATCGGCGTGGAGGCCGTCCCACGCCCCACGCCCGAGCGTCTTGCGGAGGCGGTCGTCCGTCACGCCGACCGCCTGGCCGCCCTGGGCATCACCGGGGTCCATGACCCCGGCGCGACCGCGCCGGATCCCACCCTGGAGCACGGCCTCCTCGTCTATCGGCGCCTCGCCGAGGCGGGCCGCCTGCCGCTGCGCGTCCATGCCGGCCTCCGCGACGAGCAGCTGGAGACGGCCGTGGCGGCCGGTCTGCACAGCGGCGAGGGCGTGGCGCCGGCGGAACCGGGCAACCCCCAGGCGAGGCTCGCGGCGGAGCGCTTCCGGGTCGGCTGGCTGAAGCTCTTCGGCGACGGCAGCATGGGCTCGCGCACCGCGGCGATGCTCGAGCCCTACGCGGCGGACCCCGGGGGTCGCGCGTTCCCGGCGGGGCCGCGGGGACGCCTGCTCGAGTCGCGCGAGCGGATGATCGAGCGCGTGACCGCGGCGGCGGAGGCGGGCATCGCCACGATGATCCACGCCATCGGCGACGGCGCCGTGCGCACAGCGCTCGACGCCTTCGCCGCCGTCCCGTCGGAGCGGTTGGCCCGCCTGCCATACCGGCCGCGCATCGAGCACGCGCAACTCATCCATCCCGACGATGTGGGGCGCTTCGGGCGGCTCGGTGTGGTGGCTTCGCTGCAGCCGGTCCAGCTGCGCAGCGACGAAACCATCATGCGGCGGGCATGGGGCGACCGCACGCGCCATGCGTTCGCGCTGGCTAGCCTGGAGGCGACGGGCGGCCTCATCGCGTTCGGCACCGACGCGCCGGTCGAGCCGGCGGACCCCTGGCCGGGCATCGCCATGGCCGTGACGCGGCAGGCCGCGGAGTGGGGTGACGGGGTCCCGCCCTCAACACCCGAGGAGTCCATCACCCTTGACCGGGCGCTCTGCGCGGCGACCTCGGGTCCCTGGCGGGCCGCGCGGGACGAGCTTGGCGGGCGCCTGGTGGCCGGTTCGCCGGCCGACCTCGTCGTTCTCGACGCGGCCGTCCTCGACGAACCGGTGCGCCCGGGCGGCGCGCTGGCCTCGGCCCGCCCGCGCCTGACCCTGCTCCACGGCGAGGAGCGGTACCGGGAGCCCGGCTTCGACGCGTGAGCGGCGCTGTTGCGCGGTCGCACCATGGAGCGCCGAGGGAGGCGTTCGGCAAGGTTCGGTGCAAGGCGCGGCGCGTTCCATTGCGTCCAAGGCCTCCGCGGCGTCACCCGGTTCCCCAGGTGAGACAGCTCGTCGCGGAGGCTGTTCGATTCCCGGGCCTAAGAGGCCTGCCGTCGCTGCGGCGTTACACCCCTCACGGGTCAAGCCATTGACTTCGGTCGTGCCAGGGGCACAATCGTCAGCAACCGCAGCCAGCGCTGTCCAGCGCCGGCCCTACTGGCTTGGCATCGTTTCCTGCCTGGCGGGGCCCACGCCAGCGCTGCTCCGCGCGATGGATCGGAGGGGACCATGTCCGGGCAGGAGAGGTTGGACCATCCTCGTCGAGGGCGCGCTCGTCGGCTAGGCATGTCGCTCGGCCTCTCGGCGCTTCTCGCGGCGGTCGCCATGGCGCCCGTCTCCGCGTCCACGCTGACGAACGCCTGGCGGGCCAAGGTCGGCACGGGTGGCGCGAACGGCACCGCAACGATCAACGTCTACGCGACGGGGACCGGAGCAATCATCTTCAAGCTGGCCAAGCTGAAGCCGTCGGCCTCGCTCCCGGTGGTCCTCTCGAAGGGGACGTGCAGCTCGGTCGGTAGCACTCTTAGCACCTTGGCCTCGATCAAGACGACATCGGCCGGGTCCGCCTCCCGCACCACGAGCCTGACTACGGCTCAGGTGAATGCGATCACGGCAGCCACGAAGGGTAGCGGCCGGATCGCGATCTGGATAGGGACGGGCACGACGCGGAAGTGCGGTCTGTTCGCGGCGCTCGCCGTCCCGCCTTACCTCGCGGCCACGATAGAGGTCGGGGTTGCCCCCGAGGCCGTGGTCGTCACCCCGATCGGCATCCTCGTCACCAATTGGTGGGACGGCACCTTGTCGAGGGTCGATCCGGCGACGAACTCCGTCCTGTCCGTTCTACCGCTGACCATCACCGGCAATGCCGGGCCGTATGCGATCACCTATGGCGAGGGTGCCGTGTGGGTCACGATCGAAGCCTACGATGATGCCGGCCAGCAACGCATCGCGGGATCGGTCGAACGCCTCGACCCAACGTCCGGCCAGGTCGCCGCGACGATCCCGGTCGGGAAGTTTCCCGTCAGCATCACGACAAGCCCGGGGGCCGTCTGGGTCTCGAACTTCGACGACGGGACGGTCAGCCGGATCGACCCTGCGACCAACCAGGTCAGTGCGACGATCACGTTGAGCGTCGGAGTAGCCGGTGTCGCCTATGGCTTCGGTTCGCTGTGGGTGGCAAACGAGCAAACCGGCACCGTGTCGCGGATCGACCCGGCGACGAACCAGATCGTCGCCACGGCCGCGACTGTGGGGATCTCCGAATTCGTCACTATCGGAGCTGGCTCTGTGTGGGTGACGAACTTCGGTGATGGTCAGTCGGATGGGGTGCTCTCACGGATCGACCCGGCGACGAATCAGGTCGTCCGGACCATTCCTGTCGGAGCGGCTCCGGGGTACGTTGCATACGGAGGGGGCTTCGTATGGGTCGCGCTGAACAACGACTCATCGGTGGTACAGGTGGACCCGGCGACGAACACCGTTCGGGCCAAGGTCTCGAGCGGCATCCTGGTACTGGACGCTTCCGCAAAGGTCGTCGGTCTCACGGGCATCGCGGCCACCGATCACGCCGTGTGGGCTGTACAGCCGATTCCAGTCGCCGGGCAATATGCAGTCCCCGGTAGCCTCGTCAGGTTCAACTACTAGGCTGATGGGTGCCCCGGCGCCTCCGGCCGGTGCAGTCAGACGCGCCAACCTGGTTCTTCCTCTAGCGCGTGGGGACTGCGCCCTCGGCAACGCGGAGCGGCCCACGCAGCCTCCTGGCTCTGCTTGCGGCAGCGGCAGGTAGCAGGGGTCGGTACTCATCGGCCCGAGACGCCGAGCCGCCGCGGACCCTCTGGTATCATCCGCAGCCGCGGGCGGCTAGCTCAGCTGGTTAGAGCACTTGCTTGACATGCCCCCAGCGGCTTGCGGCGTGGGTTGAGCGTGCTCTAACGGCCCGGAATGGTGCGGCGAGGGCCGAGTTATCCGCTAGACCTTATCGGCTCAGGCGCCCCACAGCGCGTAGCACGCCTGAGCTGCCGACTGCACCCCGAGCCGGGCGTACAGGCTGCGCAAGTGGTTCCGGGCGGTCCCTGGTGCGATGCCGAGCTCATGGGCGGCGGAACGGATCGAGGCACCAGGGCGGGCAGACGGGCCTCGAGCACGGACAGCTCGCGCGGGGTCGGGCGACAGGACGCCATCTACATCATCGGCGGGCGGTCCGGCCGGGGGCCGGGTTGGGCCCCCGGGTTCTCAGGCATCTCGTGGAGATACCAGAGCTCGACAGCTGCGCCCTGGTCGACGACCTTGTAGACGATGGCGAAGCCGCTGACCGAGAGGTCCACGATGTAGCCGTGGTAGGGCGAATCCGCGGGTGCTAGGAACCGGTCAGGGGCGCCCCATTCGGGATCATCCTCGATCGCGTAGATGGCGAAGTCGATCTCGAGCTGCTTCCCCTCGTCGAGTCTCGCCAGGGCGGCCGTGAAGAGGGGCAGCTGGACCGCTTCAGCGGCCACGAGGGCTAGCGGCGCGGCTTCTTGTGCTTGTACGGCGTGAACTCGCCGCGGTCGGCTTGCTCCTGGGCCTGAGTCATGCCCTCGTTGAAGCCGGGTGACCCCTCCAGCAGGCGCCAGACGTTCGTTGACGCAGACTGACTCGCGGGCGCATTCTGAGACGGCCGTGCGCGGCCAGCGGGAGCAGGCTTCTGGGACATTCGGTGGCCTCCGAGTCGCATCAGGGGGCCCATGATGCGCTCACCTTCGACGGGTGGCACAGTCACCCATCGGTCGCCCCTTGCGCGGCAAGTTGTACCACGGTCCCCCTTGACAAGTCGAGTGCGTGTTGCGTCCACGCACCGCGCGACGAGGCCGGGATCGTC
>JBGPMJ010000073.1:0-9141 GCA_041486935.1 Candidatus Limnocylindria bacterium
CTGGGGGCGGCGACGTTCGCGGTCCTGCTGGCCTGGCTGCTCCGGGTGCGCACGCCGACGGGTTGACTGATCCTCAGGCTTCGAGCGCAGCCGGGTTCAGGTCGAACGGACGGATGAGCGACGTCAGCGCCAGGACTGCCACGACGATCGCAGCGAGGGCGAGGAAACCCGCTGAGAAGACGCCCGTCGCGTCGAGCAGGCTGCCCACGAGCGGAGGGCCGACGACCGCGAGGATCAAGCCGCCCCAGCCCACGAGCGCCTGCGCCGAGGCCGGGCTGGCCGGCGCGCTCGCCGCCGCCCCGTTGAAGACGGCGGCGTAGGGGAACCCGACGCCGAGCCCCGTGACGACAAGCCCGACGATGGCCACGGGCAGGGCCGGCGCCAGGGCCATCATGGTGAGGCCCACGGCGGCGAGGGCGAGCCCGGCCCGGATGAGCCGGACAGGTCGCATTCCGCCCTCGAGGATGACACCCCCGGAAGCGCGGGCGACGATGCCCGTGACGAGGGTCAGCGAGCCGACCAGCCCGGCCGCGGCGATGGTCAGCCCGAAGACATCGGCCAGGTACAGGGTGACCCACGTGCCGACGACCATGGCCATGCCGAAGCCGCACATGTGGCAGAGCGCGAGCAGCCAGGTGTTGCGCTCGCGGAGGGCGACGGCCAGGGCGGCCAGGGCTCCGTGTGCGGCCGGGGCCCTGGGCTCGCTCGGGGCGAGGAGCGTCCACGCCACCCACACTGCGGCCACGGCGACGGCGGAGAGCGTGAAGGCGAGCCGCCAGTCGCCCGCCTGGCCGGCCAGGATCGGGATGTAGGCCAGGGTGATCCCGGATCCGAGCAGGAACGATGCGCCGTAGAGCCCCTGGGCGAGGTGGCGACCTCGATCGTCGAAGATCGACCGTGTGTACGAGGCGCCGGCAGCGAACCCGAAGCCCGCGCCGAGGCCACCCAGGACACGCCAGGCGAGGAGGGTCGGGAAGCTCGATGCCAGGAGCCCGGCGCCGAGATTGGCGATGACCACGAGCAGGAACCCGAGGGTGACCGCGGGCCGCGTACCGATCCGGTCGGCGATCGCGCCGCCGGCGAGCATCGTGCTCGCGCCACCCATGAAGAAGGCCGTCGCGATCGCGCCGGCATCGGCCGACGACAGCCCGAACTCGGCCCGGATGAAGCCGAGCAGCGGGCCGTGGTTCGTGTAGTTCGTCGCCGTGGCCACTGCGACGGCGCAGATGAGCAGGAGCGCGCGGCGGCGCGACGAGGCGGGCATCCGGGAACTGTAGCGGCCTTGCCGGGAGCGCAGTGGCGCGTTGTTCGTGGCGCAACAAACGGTGCTTTTCGGCGCCCTCCGAGCGGCTCTTCTGCTCCCGGGCCCGTCCGGTCTTCGCGATCCGCCCCGCGCCACGCTCAGCCACGCGCCTCGGGGGACCGCGCGCATCGCGATCGGCGTTTTTCGCCATGCCCCAAGGCTCGGTTGGTGTTTCCTGAACAACAGCGCGGGGGCTACCGCTTCAGACCCTTCAGACCCGCTTCACAGGGGCTGCGGGTGGCTATGCTCGACGCGCATGACGCCGACCGCCTCGCTGCTCCTCCTGTTCGCGGCCGTCGCCGCTGTGGCCGGCTGGTACGCGGTCGCGGCCGGGAGCCCCCGCCTGGAGTACGTGGCCAAGCCGGCGGTGATGGTCGCCCTGATCGGCGTCGCCCTGACGCTGGCCCCTGCGCACCCCGGCGCCGTGCCGTGGTTCGTCGCGGCGCTGGCCCTCTCGCTCGTGGGAGACGTGGCCCTCATGCTGCCGCGGGAGCGGTTCGTCGGCGGGCTCGTCGCCTTCCTGCTGGCCCACCTGGCTTACGTCGTCGGGCTCGGGCTCCAGGCGCAGAGCGTTGGCGGCGTGCTCCTCGGGCTGCTCGTGGTGGGCACAGTGCTGTCCACGGTGGGTCGCAGGATCTTCGATGCCGTACGCCACGAGCATCCCGGCCTCCTCGGCCCCGTGGCGGCCTACATGGTCGTCATCTCGGCCATGATCGTGGCCGCCTTCGCAACGGGACAGTCGCTGGCCATGGCGGGCGCGACCCTCTTCTACGCCTCGGACGCGATGCTGGCCTGGAACCGCTTCGTCGCGCAGCGCGTGCCGCGGCCCGCCGTCTTGGCCGCCTACCACGTGGGGCAGGCGCTGTTGGTGCTCTCGCTGGCGGGCCCGATCGTCAGCTGAGCGGGGGCTCGCCCGGCTCCGGACCGGTGGCCACGGGCATGCCGGAGCGGCTCCAGTCGCTATAGGAACCGGGGTAGAGGACGGGGTCGGGCAGGCCGGCGAGGCGCATGGCCAGCGCGTTCTGGCAGGCGTTGGTGCCGCTGCCGCAGGATGTGACCACCTCGGCGCCGGCGCTCATCAGGCCCTGGAAGCGCGCCGTGAGCGCCGCTGGCGGGAGGAAGCGGCCGTCCGGACCGAGGTTGCCGTCGAGCGGTGCGTTCAGTGCGGTCGGGATATGGCCGGCTACCGGGTCGATCGGCTCGACCTCGCCCCGGTAGCGGGCAGGAGCACGGGCATCGAGCAGGACGACGGAGCCGAGCCGGGGCACGAGCGCCTCGCGGTCGATGACCTTCGACCACTGAGGCGCCAGGTCCAAGCGCTCCGGCGGCCAGGCGGCCTCCTCGGTCGACAGGGGGTAGCCGGCCGCTGTCCAGGCCCCGATCCCGCCGTCGAGCACGGCCGCGTCCGGGTGGCCGAGGTCGTCGAGCATCCACCACAGCCGCGCGGCGACCCCGCCGCCCGCGTCGTCATAGGCGACGACGAATGCGTTCGTGCCGATCCCCAGCCCGCCCAGGCGCCGAGCGAACGAGCCCGGATCCGGAAGTGGATGGCGGCCCGGACCGGTCGGCGCGCTGAGGTCCGAGTCGAGGTCGAGGAATACCGCGCCGGGGAGGTGGCCGGCCTCGAATGCCGCATGGCCGGCGCCGGGCTTGCCCAGGTACCAGCGCACGTCGGCGATGCGGACGTTCGAACCGGCGGGGCCGGCGCCCAGGCGCGCGGCGAGGGCTTCGGGCGAGACGAGGCTCATCATCGGAGTATGCCAGCCGCGCCGGCTGCGGCCGGGCTGCCCGCCCGGACCTCGTGCTATCCTTCCGCGCGGCGCCGCGAGGGCGCCGACGACCGTCGCCCGGCGGTCACCTCGCTCCGGCGTAGCTCAGTGGTAGAGCGGGCGGCTGTTAACCGCTTGGTCGTAGGTTCGAATCCTACCGCCGGAGCCACTCGCTCACCGCCTCGGCTTATTCCTGCCGGTTGAAGGCGATGATGGCGCCCCCGAGCAGGATCGCGCTCAGTCCGCCGACCACGATGACCTCCTCGACGATCGTCATGGTGTGCCCGAACACAGCCACGCCCAGTCCGACGTTGCTGCCTAGGAAGAGCTGGCGGATGGCGTCGACGCCGTAGGTCAGCGGGTTGATCTTCGAGATGACTTCCATCCACAGCGGAACGGCGTTGACCGGGAAGAAGACGCCCGCCAGGAAGATGAGCGGAAAGATCAGGATCTGGATGAGGATCTGGAAGCCCTGCTGGCTGGTCATGAACGAGGCGATCAGGATCCCCAGGCCGGACAGGCCGAGCGAGATGACCACGACGAGCGGGATCAGGCCGGCCACAAGGCCGGGGCTGAGCGACACCCCCAAGATCGGCGCCAGCACCAGCATGATCAGCGCCTGGAGGAGCGCGACGAAGGTCGCCCCGATCGCCTTTCCCAGCACGATCCCCGTCCGGCCGATCGGTGCCACGAGGATCTCCTTGAGGAAGCCGAACTCGCGATCCCAGACCACCGAGATGCCGGCGAAGAGCGAGCTGGTCAGCACGGTCATGGCGATGATGCCGGGATACATGAACTGGATGAAGTTGACGCCGGGCGCGAGCGTGCCGATCACGTTCGTGAAGCCAGCTCCGAAGATCACGAGGAACAGGAGCGGCATCGCGAAGCTCGACAGGATGCGCGAGCGTTCGCTCACGAAGCGCAGGATCTCGCGATAGGCGACGACCCACGTTCCGCGCCAGATCTCGGCCATCAGCGGCCCATCCGCCACCGCCCCGCACCGTGGAGCAGCATCTCCCTGGCATCGAGCTCGGAATCTCGGATCTCGTGCCCGGTAAGGGTGAGGAACACGTCGTCCAGTGTCGGGCGCTGCAGGCTCACGGATAGGAGATGCTCCGGGAACGTCCGGACGAACTCGGGCAGGAACGTGTCGCCAGAGGTGACGTGGAAGCGCACGGTCCCGTTCTGGAGGCTCGGCTCGACGCCATAGCGGGCCCTGACCTCGGCCGCAGCCTTCTCGTCGTCGGCGGTGGAGAACACGATCAGGTCTCCGCCGACGGCGCTCTTGAGGCCGTCCGGCGAGTCGAGCGCGATGATCGTGCCGCGGTCGATGATCGCGATCCGGCCGCAGTTCTCCGCCTCGTCGAGGTACTGGGTCGTGAGGAAGATCGTCAGGTTCTCGTGCTCGCGCAGCTCGAGCAGGTAGTCCCAGATGTGGCGGCGCGTCTGCGGGTCGAGCCCGAGCGTGGGCTCGTCGAGGAAGAGGGCGCGCGGGTGGTGGAGCAGGCCGCGAGCGATCTCGAGCCGCCGCTTCATCCCGCCGGAGAAGGTCCGCACGCTGCCCTTCCGGCGGTCCCACAGCTCGACCATCGTGAGCAGCTCGCGGATGCGCGCTTCGCGGATGCCCGAGGGGACGTTGTACGCGTAGGCGTGGAAGCGAAGGTTCTGCTCGGCGCTCAGGTACTCGTCCACGGTCGGCTGCTGGAAGACGAGCCCGATCGAGCGGCGGACCTCGCTGCGCTGATGCATCACGTCGAAGCCGTTGACGCTCGCCGTGCCGCTCGTCGGGCGGAGCAGGGTGCACAGCATGTTGATGGTCGTGGTCTTGCCGGCACCGTTCGGCCCGAGGAAGCCGAACAACTCGCCCTCGGCGACCTCGAACGAGACGCCCTTGACCGCCTGCAGCTGCCCGAAGTGCCTGGAGAGGCTCCGGACCTCGATCATGCTCATGTCTTGAGTTCCTCGTAGACGCGGACCATGTCCTCGAGGGCGGTGAGGAGCGCCTCCCGGCCGGTCGGGCTCATCCGCTCGATAAGCTCGCGCAGCCGCCGCCGGCCGCGTGCCTCGTGCTGGTCGAGCACCGCTCGCCCGCGGCCGTTCAGCTCGACGAGCTTGCGGCGGCGATCGGCGACATCCTCGCGCCGCGTCACGAGCCCGAGACGTGCGATGCGCTCGATCACGGCTGACGCACTCGCCGGGCTGATGCTGAATGCCGACCCGATGTCACTGACGCTGATCGGCTGGCGGCGTGCGATGAGGCTCAAGACCCGCAGCTGCAGCTTCGTCAGCTCGTCGCTCCAGTCGGCGGGCGTTTCGCCGATCAGCTCCTGGAGCCGCCGCGCGACCGCTTCGAAGCGGTCGACGGTCGCCACTGCATCGGCGTCCGGCGCCGCCCCCACCGTGGTCCCATCGCCCTGGTTCAATGTCACGTTGATAGTCTATGCTGCATTGACGAACATCGCTGCGAGACTATCCGGCGTGCCGCCGGACGGTCATCGCGCCGCGTTGCCAGAGCCGTGACCGACCGCGTAGATGGCCTCCTGCCGGTCCCCGGTCGTGACCGCGATGAAGCCGGCAAGCGTTCGGTTCAGCTCTTCGTCGTCAGTGTCCACCAGGAACGGCCTCCCGCCCAAGGATGCGAGCTTGCCGGGCGTCGCGACGACCATCACGTTCTCGATGCCGACTGCCCGGACGAACCGCCCGCTGATCTGCTGGTTCCCGCGTCCGAACAGGAACCCCTGGCCGCCGATCGGCGTGACGATGATCTTGGCACGCGGGTGGTCGCGGAGGATGCGGAGGAGATCCCGCTCCGCGACGTCGAGGGCAAGGACCTGCCCGCCGAGGATGGCGTCGACGCCCAGGAGTGTGGACTCGAGGCCCATGAGCGTCATGATCCGCCGGGTCGTCGTTCCGGGACCGACGATGTACAGGGTCTCGCGATCCATCTTGGCGACGACGGACCGTGCCAGCTCCTCGCAGGCGGTGTCGTCGCTCCGGCTTCTGACCTTCGCTCCCTGCACGAGCTGCGGATCGTATGGCACCCGCAGGTAGCCGAACAACCTCGTCGCGAGCTGCCCACGCCGGTAGGCGGCCTCATCGACGTCCATCACCTCGGCCTCGCGCATCGCCCGGATGCGGCCGCGGAGGAAGCCCACGAGGAGATCGCCCGCGGCTCTCGGACTGACGGCGAAGACGGCCGAGTGGATCTTCACGCCCGCCGGGATGCCGAGGGCGGGAACGTCGTCCCCCACCGCCTCGTGGACATCCCGCGCCGTGCCGTCCCCGCCCGCGAAAAGGATCAGGTCGACGGCCTGTGTGCGCATCTCGCGGGCGGCGCGGCGGGTATCCTCGGCCGTCGTTTCGGTCGAGGCCGGTCGGTAGACCACCGTGGGCGTGAGGTGACAGGCGAGGGCCGACACCTCGCCCATCGCACCGGCGCAGGTGAGCAGCTCGAACGCGGCCCCGGCGGGCCCCAGGACGCGCACCAGCTCCTCGAGGGCGGCGGTCGCCCGAGCCGGCGCCCTCGGAACGGCACCGAGGGTCCGAGCCTGCCGGATGACCTTCCGGCCGTCCGTGCCCTTGAGACCGACGCTTCCCCCCATCCCGGCGATGGGATTGACGATCAGCCCGACCTTCAAGCGCCGTCCCCGCTCACACCAGGCCCTGGCGGCGCAGTTCCTGGAAGGCGCGCCAGGTCATGGCCGGATGCTCCTCCGCTCCCGGCACGGGCGCGGCGGCCGTGCTTCGGTGCGGGGCGGTCTTCACGGTCTCGGGGTCCGCATAGGCCTCGTCGGAGACGCGTTCGAGAACCGCCGCGAATTCGTCCAGCTCTTCCTGCGAGTAGCTCTCCGCCGGCTCGAGCGTGAATGGCTCCGGCACCAGCCAGGGGTGATGGCTGGTGAAATAGCCCTGCACGCCGAAGTCGATCATCCGGTTGTGCACGTCCATGGTGTGCACACCGGTCTCCGCGGCCAGTCGCTCCCAGCTGTAGCGCGCCTGTTCGAGTCGGCGCGTGGGGTTCTCGTCGGCGAACGACAGGCTCGCGCCCCGGATCGCGGTCACCTTTGCGGCGAGATAGTTGTTGTTGAGCACGGCCATGTGGGCGGCCTCCCGGAGGCCCTCGGCGCCGAGCGACCTAACCCATGCGTAGGCCTTCAGCACGGAATGAACGTTGCCCAGGCCGGAGCGGATGGCGCCGACGCTGGCGGGGCGGTGCGAGTCCAGGTAGTAGCGCGAGCCGTCGAACTCGACGGTGGGAGACGGCAGGAACGCGGTCAGGTCCTTCTGGACGCCGGTCGCACCGACCGCTCCGCCCATGCAGCCATGTGGCACCGAGAACGTCTTGTGCAGGTTGAACTGGCACATGTCGAAGCCGGCATCTCGGGCGCGGGTCACGCCCAGGATGCCGTTCGCGTTGGCCTGGTCGTAGGCGCACAGCCCTCCCGCCTCGTGGACCACGCGCACGAACTCCGCGATCTGCGGGTTGAAGATCCCGGTGTCCTCGGGGTTCGTGATCATCAGCCCGGCCGTACGCTCACTGACCGCCCGCTTCAGCGCGTCCAGCTCGGGATACCCCTCTCGACCGGGATAAAGCGTGATGATCTTGAAGCCGATGGTGGCGGGTGCGGCCGCGTTGGCCGGGTGGGAGAAGATGGTGGTGATGACCTCGTCCCGCTGCGACGCCTGGCCGTTGGCGGCGTGGTGCGCCCGCATCATCAGCGCGTTCGCGAGGATGCCCTGGCTCCCGCCGGCCGGCTGGAACGTGAAGCGGTCCATGCCGGAGATCTCGGCGAGCATCTCACCGAACCGATAGAGCAGCTCCAGGATTCCCTGGACCGTCGATTCGTCCTGAGCCGGGTGGAGCTCGGTCAGCTTCGGCGATCGGCTCAGCACCTCGTTGATCAGCGGGTTGTACTTCATCGTGGTCGTCCCCAAGCCCAGGTTGACCGCGACGTTGTTGGACAGCGTCATCTGCGACAGACGGGTGTAGTGCCGCACGACTTCGGGCTGCGAAAGCTCGGGCAGCATCGGCGGTTGCCGGCGGCGAAGACCGGCCGGCGTGCCAGCGAGCACGTCCCCGACCTGCGACTTGAGCTCATCGCCGGCATCCGGCGGCACCACGCCCCGACGGCCGGCCCGGCCGAGCTCGACGATCAGCGGCTCGTTCCAGGCCGCCTGGTGGAAATGCTCCCTCAAGGTCACTTTCCTACCGCTATCAACGCTCATCGGAGCACCTCCGCCAGCGCCGTGGCCAATCGATCGATGTCTTCCTTGCGATGGATCTCGGTGACGCAGTAGAGGGCGCTGCGGCCAAGCTCCGGGAACTCGTCGGTGAGGTCTTTGCCCCCGAGGATCCCGCGCTCGAGAAGGCCGGCATTGATCTCGGCCACGCTCCTGCGGCAGCCGTCGAAGTTGACCACGAACTCCTTGAAGTGGGCGCCCTTCAGGGCCGGGGCGACGACGCCGTCAAGCTCCCCGAGGAGCGCCGCGGCGTACGCGCTCCGCTGCATGATGGTCTCGCCGAGCTCGCGCATCCCCTGGGGACCCATGAGCGCGAGGTAGACGCCGGCGACGATGGCCCAGATGGTCTGGGCGGTGCCCGCGAAATCGTGGGAGTCGGCCCGCAACCCATAGGAGATGTGCTCGAAGTTCACCCAATCGAAGACGTACTCGTCGGGGCGCACTGTGGGCAGGATGCTCACGAGCAACGTCGGGCACGTCGCGATGAATCGATCCTCGTGGGGCGTGGCGATGAAGCCAGCCTGGCCACCGCCGTAGCTCATGTGGATCCCGAGGGGCTGGAGGTCGCCGCAGACGATGTCCGCCCCGTAGTCGCGTGGGGCGGCGAGCACCCCGAGGGAGCTGGGGTCGACGCCCACGATGAACAACGCCCCCTGCTGCCGGGCGAGCTTGGCGATCTCCGGGGCTCTCGCCTCGAGGGACCCGAGGTAGGCGGGCACCTCGAGGTAGACCGCGGCCGTCTCCTGAGACAGCGCGGACCGCAGGGCCGCCAGGTCCAGGCTCCCGCTCTCCCGTTCGTAGTCGATCAGCCGCACGGACAACGTGGGC
>JBGPMJ010000074.1:0-9090 GCA_041486935.1 Candidatus Limnocylindria bacterium
CCAGGAGCTGCAGCGGGAGCTCGGCTCGCTCGAGGGCGTGCCGGTGCTCGTGCTCGGCCTGACCTACCGCGAGAACGTCAAGGAGCTGGCCTACTCGCGCGCCATCCCGCTCATCGAGCGCCTCCGCTTCCACGGCGCCGATGTCTGGGCCTACGACCCCCTCATGAGCGCCGAGGAGGTGGAGCGGCTCGGCGTCCGGGTCTGGCACTGGGGCGAGGCCTCGCCAGCGCAGGCGATCGTCGTGCAGACGGGCGCGGCCGAGTTCCGCGCCCTCGACCACGCGGCGTTCCCGGAGCTGCGCGTCGTCTACGACGGCCGCAACACGCTGCGGGACGTGGCCAGGCCGGAGCGCGTGCGCTACGTCGGGGTGGGCTGTGGCGACGGGACACGGGCGGGTCGCCGCCTCGCGACGGCGGGGCGCGGCGCGGGGCAGTGACCGGCTCGGTCCGCCGGCTCGCCTGCGTCGTCGGCACCCGGCCGCAGCTCATCAAGGCGGCCGCGGCGTGGCCGGCGTTCCGCGTCCGCCACCGGCCGATCCTCATCGACACCGGCCAGCACTACGACGACGGCATGGCCGGCGCGTTCTTCGGCGAGCTGGGCCTGCCCGCACCGGCCCATCAGCTCGGCGTCGGCAGCGGCACGCACGCGCGGCAGGTGGCGGCGATGCTCGATCGCCTCGAGCCGATCCTCATCCGCGAGACGCCCGACGCGGTCGTCGTCTTCGGCGACACGAACTCCACGCTCGCCGGGGCTCTGGTCGCCGCGAAGCTGGAGCTGCCCCTGGCGCACGTCGAGGCCGGGCTGCGGAGCTTCGACCGGCGCATGCCCGAGGAGGTCAACCGGGTCGTCGTGGACCACCTGTCCGGGCTGTTGCTGGCCCCCAACGTCGAAGCCGCGGGGAACCTCGCGGCCGAGGGGATCGGCGCCGGGCGCTCGAGCGCCCGCGTGCTCGTCGTTGGCGACCTCATGCAGGACCTCTGCGCCGCGACCGTCCCCGCGGTGCGCGACGAGGCGGCCATCCGCGCCGCTGCCTCGGATGAGGTCCGTGCCCTCGGTCTGCGCACCGGCCAGTACGTCTTCGCCACCGTCCACCGGGCCGAGAATCGGGAGCCGGCCGCCATCCACGCCTGGACGCGCATCCTCGGCGAGCTCGGCCGGCCGGTCGTGCTGGCGCTCCACCCCGGCACTCGTCAGGCGCTCGACGAGCACGGTTCGGTGCTCCCACGGCGCGTCCATGTGGTGCCCCCACAGGGCTACCGCGCAACGCTGGCGCTGCAGCTCCACGCCGCGGCCGTGGTGACCGACTCGGGTGGCGTGCAACGCGAGGCGAACTGGCTCGGCACGCCCTGCCTGGTGCTGCGCGAGACGACCGAGTGGGGCGGGACGCTCGAGGCGGCCGGCGGCCGGGCCGCGCTCGTGGGTCGGGACCTCGACCGGGCGCTGGCGGCCATGGCCCGCCTGGCACCCCCGGAGCGCGCCCTCGCCGGCGCCGTCGCCCGGTCGGCCACGGCCACCGCCCGGCCGGCGGGCGCGGGTGCGGCGATCGCCGCGGCCATCGGGGACTGGCTCGGTTCGTGAGCACCACACCCGGGTTCCTCGCGGGGCGCCGCGTCTGCATGTTCGTGCTCAACGACTGCACGAGGGACTCGCGGGTGCTGCGCGAGGCGGCCAGCCTCGTCGCGGCCGGTGCCGAGGTCACGATCATCGCCCGTCGCGGCGAGGGGCTCCCCGACGACGAGATGCGCGGCCCGGTGCGTGTCGTGCGGGTCGCCACGAGGGCCTCGCTCGGGCCGGCGGCCGGCGAGGGTGACGAGGAAGCGCAGCGATCGGGCGCCGGTCTCCTCGCGCGGCAGCGCGCCCGACTCGAGCGCGTGCGCGCGTTAGGGATCCGGGGGCTTCCGGCCTACCTCGGCGTACGGACCTGGCAGGTGGCCTTCTACGTCGTCTCGCACCTCTCGTATTGGCTGGGCATGGCCGTCCAGGTCCTGACCTGGATGGCCAAGGCGGGGCGCCACGTTCCCGCGGCGGACGTCTACCACGGGCACGATCTGACCGGCGTCGGCCCGGCCTGGTGGTTCGCCCGCCGCCATCGAGCGCGCCTCGTGTACGACTCCCACGAGCTGTATCCGGAGTCCGGTCGAGCCGCGGTCGCTCCTCGGTTCACCCGCAGGGTCCTGACCGCCATCGACCGGTGGTTCATGCGCCGCGCCGACGCGGTCGTGACGGTCAACCGCTCGATCGCCGCCGAGATGGCCCGCCGCTATCGGATCGAGCAGCCCGTCGCGGTCATGAACTGTCCCGAGCGCTGGCGCCCCGACGACCCGGAGCCTCCCACGTTCGATCATTTCCGGCAGACCGCCCGCCTGCCCATCGCGCCGGAAACGCCGATCGTCATCTACCAGGGGGGCTTCCGGCCGCATCGCGGCATCGAGCAGATCGTGGCCGCGCTGCTCGAGCCCGAGCTGCGGGACGCCGCGGGCGTCTTCCTCGGCTACGGTCCCCAGCGGGCCTGGATCGCCGCCCAGGCGGCGCGGCCGGATCTCGCGGGACGGCTCTTCGTCGTGGACGCGGTGCCGCCCGAGGTCCTGCTCGAGTGGACGGCCTCGGCCGACGTGACCCTCTCGCCCATCCAGCACAGCACGCTCAACCACTGGGTCTCGTCGCCCAACAAGGTCTTCGAGAGCCTCGCGGCCGGTGTCCCGATCGTGGCCTCCGACTTCCCGGAGATGGCCCGCATCATCGGGGACACCGGCGGCGGCGTGGTGTGCGACCCGGCCGATCCCGGGGCCATCGCCCGCGCCACGGCCGGGATCCTGGGCGCTGACCCGGCGGATCGCGCGGCGCTTCGGCGCCGCTGCCGCGCCGCAGCCCTGGATCGCTACAACTGGGAGACGGAGGCGGGGCATCTCCTCGCGACGTACGCGGTCCTCGTCGGCACGCCAGCGGCTGGCGCATGAGCTGGCCGATCTTCGCAAGGGGCCCACGGCGTGCGATCGTCCTCTCCCACAAGACGCTCGTCGGCTACTCGCGCACCGAACGCTTCGCGCGGACTCTCCGCGACGCCGGGTGGCAGGTGACGATCGCCGGGCTGGCGGGCGACGGCCTGCCGGAGCGCGAGATCGTGGACGGCATCGAGCTGATTCGTGCCGCCCCACGGGGCCGGCTCGTTCGCTTCATGCACGATCGGCGCGGCTCCCTGGGGCGTGGCCTGCGCCGGCTGCGTCTGCCGACCCCGTCCGCGGTGGCGCAGGTCGCGGCATGGCCGCTCGCGGCGCGCGCGTGGGCCGACGGACTGCACGACCTGCCGCCCGCGGACCTCTACCACGCCTGCGGCCTCGGTGCGGCGGTCGCCGCGCATCAGCTCGCCTCGGCCGCGCGCGGGAGCGGCCGCAGAGGGGCCGTGATCTACGACCTGATCGACATCTTCTTGGAGGCCAATCGCTATCCCACTCTGCCCGGCTGGCGGCGGTCGCTCTACAGCCGTCGCGAAGCGGGGCTCGTCCACGCCGCCGACCTGCTCACGACGGTCAACGATGCTCTGGCCGACGACGCCGTGGTGCGCTGGCGGTTGGCCGAGCGGCCGCTCGTCGTCTTCAACGCGCCCTCGCGCGCCGAGTTGCCGCAGGGCGATACGGACCTGGTCCGCCGGGCGGCCGCGCTGCCGGCGACGACGCGCGTGGTGGTGTTCCTGGGCCGTTTCGTGCCGGATCGAGGGATCCTGGAGGCCGGCGACGCCGTGATGCGCGTGGCCGACGCCGCCTTCGTGGCCATCGGCTATGGCCCGCTCGAAGGGGAGTTGCGGGCGCGCGACGCCGAACGACCGGGTCGGCACGTCACGCTGCCAGCGGTTCCACCGACCGAGGTCGCCCGCTGGGCGGCGGGCGCCGACGCGACCGTCTTCACGAGCCCCGACAGCACCTTGAACCTGCGCCTCTCCACCCCGAACAAGCTCTGGGAGAGCCTGGCCGGCGGCGCACCCATCGTCTACGGCGCCGGGCTGGCCGGGGTCGAGGCGGTGCTGGCGCCCGAGGGGCTCGGGATCGCCGTCGCGCCGGACGACCCGGTCGCCATCGCGGTCGCTTTGCGCACGCTGCTCGATGCCCCGCCGGCGGAGCGTGCCGCGCGGCGGGCGCGCGCACGAAGGCTCGCGGCCGAGCGATACGCCTGGGACATCCGCATGCCCGAGTACCTCGCGCTGGTGGATCGCCGAGTGCCCCGCTCATGACCGCGCGCCTGCGCGTCGCCATCGTGGCCGCCAACACCTTCGAGTACGACTCGCGTCTCCTGCGCACGGCCTCGGCGCTCGTCGGCGCCGGCCACAGCGTGACGATCCTCGGTCTCGCAGGCCCCGGACTTCCCGAGCGCGAGCAGCTGGCCGGCGGAGCCGCTCTCATGCGCCTGCCGCTCGACCGTCGCGTGACGAGCGCCTTCCGGCCCCTTCCGCAACGTGCGCGACGGCTGCTGGCGCGCGCCCTTGGCTTCGATCCAGAGGCGACACAGCTGCCGCCGGGCCGTCCCCGCGGGATCGACCGGTTTCGGGCCCCGCTGCGCCGGATGGTCGAGATCGCCGCCCACGCGCGCCGGGTGGGGCCATGGGCGGACGCCGTCGTCGGCGCGGCTCCCGACGCGGACGTCTTCCACGCCAAGGCGCTCATCGCCCTGCCCGTCGTCCATGCCGCGGCGCGCCGCACAGGCGCCCGCTTCGTGTACGACGTCGCCGACATCCACACCGAGGCAGCGCGTCTTGCCCGCATGCCGGGCGGTTTCCGGGCGCTCGTACGACGTCGCGAGGCGGCCTGGATGCGCGCGGCCGCGGGCCTGACAGCAGTCAGCGACGCCGTGGCGCGCGAGGTCGCGCGGCGCTTCGCGGTCCCCGAGCCGGTCGTCATGCTGAATTGCCCGCCCCGCTGGCGCCCGGAGGACCCCGAGCCGCCGCGGTCGGATCGCTTGCGAGCCGAGCTGGGCGCCGCCGACGGGCGCCCGCTCGTCATCTACCAGGGCGGCTTCTCCATCGACCGCGGCATCGAGGAGCTCGTCGCCGCGCTCGACGAGCCGGGCCTGCGCGACCGGCCGGTGGCTGTCGTCCTGCTCGGGTACGGGCGGCTTCGGGATCCCCTGCACGAGGAGGCGGCTCGACGTCCCGGTCGGCTCTACGTCCTCGATGCGGTCCCGCCCGGCGAGCTCCTGGAGTGGACCGCCTCGGCCGACGTCTCGTTCGTGGGCCAGCCGCCGCGCACCCTCAACCAGCGGCTCAACCTGGCCAACAAGCTCTTCGAGAGCATGATGGCGGGCGTGCCCGTGATCGTCGCCCAGGAAACCGAGCACTGCCGTCTCGTGACGGCCGAGGGGCTCGGTCGCTGCTGCCAGGTCGCCCCGTCGGCCATCGCGATGGCCATCGCCGCGCTGCTCGATGCGCCGCCCGAGGCGCGCGCGGCGCTTCGCGGCAGGGTGCGCCGAGCGGCCCTCGAGCGCTATGCGTGGGAGGTCCAGCAGGCCGGCCTCGTGGCCCTCTACGGGCGCCTGGCAGAGGCCGCGTCGTGATCGGGCCCAGCGGAGCAGTCGAGCTGGCCCCGAGCATCGCGCTGCTCCTCAACAACCCGTTCCTCAACGACTCGCGGTCGTGGAAGCTCGCCTCGACGCTGGCGGCGGCCGGATACCGGGTCACGGTCGTGGCCCGGCATTGCGACGCCCTTGAGCAGCGAGAGGAGCGGGAGGGCTTCACCATCCTTCGCGTCGCCCAGCCGCCGCCCCTGCGGTGGCTGCCCGCCCCGCCGCTGCCGGCCGACGCGGCGCCCGCGGTGCCCGGCCCGACGCAGGTCGTGCGCGAGGTCGTGGGGCGCACCCTCCAGGGCATCCGCTTCCTCCTGCTCGCGCGACACTGGGCCGAGGCCCTCGGGCACACCCTGCCGCAGGCTGACATCTGGCAGGCGGAGGGCCTGGTGACGCTGCCCCTCGCCCTCGCCCTCCGACGGCGACGTGGGGGGCGGGTCGTCTACGACAGTCGGGATCTGCACGTCGAGAGCGGGCGCTTCGCCCGCCTGCCCGGTCCATGGCGCCGGTTGCTGCGGCGTCGGGAGCGCGCCTGGGTCCGGGCCGCCGACGCGCTCCTCACGGTCAGCCGGCCCTACGCCGACGTGCTGGAGGAGACGTTCGGTCGAGCGGCGACGATCGTGATGAACACGCCGCCCGCCTGGCAGCGTCCGGATCCCCCGCCGCGCCGCTTCCACGAGCGCCTCGGCCTCGGCCCGGACGAGCGGGTCGTGCTCTACCTCGGCCAGGTCGTCGCGCATCGCGGCATCGAGGAGCTGTGCGACGCGATCGGGCTCGTCGAGCGAGCCGTGCTGGTCGTCGTGGGCTTCGGCGCTGGCTACGAGACGTTCCGCGCTCGCGCGGCGGCGCTGCCCCACGCAGCCCGCATCCACTTCCTGCCCGGCGTCTCGCCGGAAGAGATCCCCGCCTGCACGGCGTCGGCCGACGTGTCGGCCATGCCCGTCCAGGCCTCCACGCTCAACCACCGGCTCAACACGCCCACGAAGCTGTTCGACGCGATGGGCGCCGGCACGCCCGTGGTGGCCAGCGACCTGCCGGGCATGGCGCCGATCGTCCGCGAGACCGGCTGCGGCGTCCTCTGCGACCCGAACGACGCGGCCGACATCGCCCGCGGCATCCGGGCCATCCTCGACGCGCCGCCCGAGGTCCGCGCTCGGTACCGCGACGCCTGCCTGGAGGCGGCCCGCGGGCCGTACGGCTGGCAGCCCCAGGCGGAGCGGCTGCTCACGCTGTATGCCACGCTCGGGGTACCCGCTCCGGGAGGATCGGGCTAGAGCGCGCTTGCGCCGGGCGGCCGGGCACCGAGGGCGGCCGCGGCGGCCGCGTCCGTCCCGATGAGTGCGGCGGCCTCGGCCGCCTTCCGCAGGCGCGACGCCTCCGAGTGCTCCTGGTGGATGCGCACGATCTCCTCCGGTTCGCCCTCGGCCACGACATGGCCCGCCTCGATGAGCATGGCGCGATTGCAGAACTCGGTCACCCACGTCATGTCGTGCGTCACGAGGACGATGGCCTTGGCCGCCCGTGCCAGTTCCAGCACTCGGGCCTTGCTCTTCGCGCGGAAGACCTGGTCGCCGGTGGCCAGGACCTCGTCGATGAGGAGGATGTCCGGGTCGACGGAGGTGGCGATGGCGAAGCCGAGCCGGGCGCGCATGCCCGATGAGTAGGTCTTGAGAGGGGCATCGATGAACTGCCCGATGTCGGCGAAATCGATGACGCCCGGGGCCAGCCGCTCCATGTCCCGGTGATCGATGCCCAGGAACGCGCCGGCCAGCATGATGTTCTCGCGGCCAGTCAGCTCCTGGTCGAAGCCGGCCCCGAGCTGCAGGAGGCCCGATACCTGCCCGCGGACCTCGAGGCCTCCGGCCGACGGCAGGATGATACCGGCGAGCGCCTGCAGCAGCGTGCTCTTGCCGGCACCGTTGGGCCCGATGACCGCCAGCGATTCGCCATGCACGAGTTGGAAGGTGATGTCCCGGAGGGCCCAGAAGGTGCGCTCGCCCTCGCCGCGCCGGACGATGGTGGCCAGCGACTGCCGCAGCGTCGTCTTGCGCGTCAGGCGCAGGTTGTAGCGCACGCCGAGCCCCTGGACGTCGATGGCGTACTCGGCCGAGCCGCCGTTGCCGGATGCCATCACAGCACCTTCGCGAAGGTCGGCTCGAGCCGCTTGAAGAAGACGACGCCGACCAGGAGCAGGACGACGCTGCCCATGAGGACGACCGCGAGCCCGGCTAGGTCGGGCACGGCGCCGTCGTAGATCGCCTGCCGGTACGACTCGAGGATGGTGTAGAACGGGTTCAGCCTCATCAGCGTCGCGATGATGGGGTGCGAGTTCCCGAGCTCGGCCACGACCGCGGCCCCGTAGAGTGCCGGCGACAGGTAGAACCAGAGCCGGAGAACGTGCCGAGCCAGGAGGCCGACGTCACGGAAGAAGACGTTGACGGCGGCGAACAGCAGCCCCAGGCCCACCGTGAAGACGAACTGGACGGCGGCCACGACCGGGATGAAGACGAGCATCGGGCTGATCCGCGCTGGGTACATCAGCACGAGCATCGCGGCCAGGGGGATCAGGCCGAACGCGAACTGGGCGATCCCCGCGAGCATCACTGCGGAGGGCAGCACGATCTTCGGGAACTTGATCTGCTTGATGAGCCGGTCCTGACCGCTGACCGACGCGATGGCGTCGCCGATGGCCGTCGTGAACCACTTCCAGGGCAGGATCGCGGCGAAGACGAAGAGCGGATAGTCCGGCGTCGAGCGCTTGAAGATGAGCGTCACGAGGATGACGTAAACGGCCATCTGGAGCAGGGGGTCGAGGACCCACCACACGTTGCCGAAGAGGGTGTCGGTGCCCTTCTTCTTGAGCTCCGCCTGGGCCAGGTAGCGGATGAGGTGGTGCCGCGAGCGGACCTCATCGAGCGCTTCGGCGATGAGGCCGAGCGGCCCCGGCCGGACCGCGGACGTGCGGAACGCCGACGTCCGGAACGCGGCGGGAACTTCCTGGGGCGTGTCCATGAGTCGCTGGAGCGTAGCATCGATGGGCGGTCTGACGCGCCGAAGGGACTACCATGTCGCGCCGTGACCGCCAGCTCCTCCAGCGCATCGCGCCGTCCGGTGTGCATGATCGTCCACGCCTTCTTCGACGAGGACTCGCGCGTCCGCCGTGAGGCCGCCTCGCTCGTCGAGCGCGGCCGCCCCGTCGACGTCTTCGCCCTGCGCAGGCCGCACGATGCTCCACAGGGCATGGTCGACGGAGTGCGCGTTCATCGGCTCGATGTACAGCGACACCAGGGGGCCGGGCTGCGCATCTACCTCGGCGAGTACCTCGCCTTCCTCTTCCGTGCCGCGTGGGCGGCGACACGGGAGCACCGGCGCCGGCGGTACGCGGCGGTCCAGGTGCATACCCTGCCCGACTTCCTGGTCTTCGCCGCCCTGCCGCTGAAGCTCGTCGGGGTGCCCGTCCTGCTCGACCTCCACGAGGCGATGCCGGAGTTCTTCCGCATGCGCTTCCCGCGCGCGTCCAGCCCGCTCGCGCACCGGCTC
>JBGPMJ010000075.1:0-9056 GCA_041486935.1 Candidatus Limnocylindria bacterium
GCTCGCCGACCCCGACGTGGTGGTCGCGTGCGACCTGATGCGCGGCGTCCTCCGCCGCCGCCTGGCGCGGCTGGCCGGTCTTTCCGTCACGACCGCGGCGCCCACGGGCCCGCAGCCCACCCTCCCCTTCCCGAGGTGAACTCCATGGAAGAGCCCCTCAACCTCGTCCTCTTCTCCGGCACGGACGACAAGCTCAATGCCGCCGCCGTCCTGGCGGCCGGCGCCGCGGCGCTCGGCCGCCCGGTGAACGTCTTCCTGCAGTACTGGGCGCTCGAAGCCTTCCGCTCCGATCGGATCGCCGCTGACCACGGGCTGGCGCCCGAGGCCGGCGTCGCGGGGCGCAAGGCGGTAGACGCCCTCCGTGCCGCGGGACAGGCCAGCTGGGCCGAGACCCTGCGTCAGGCCAAGGAGCTGGGCGGGGTCGATATCGAGGCCTGCTCGCTCTCCATGGACCTCCTGCACCTCGAGCCCGGTGACCTCGATCCCCTCGTGGACGGAGTCGAGGGCGTGACCGCCTTCTACGTGGCCGCTGGTGGCGGCCCCATCGTCTTCATTTGACATAGGGAAGGACGTGAGCGACATGCTCGAGACACCCGCCACCCCCGCCACCCCCGCCATCACCCGCACCATCGACGCCCGCGGCAGCTTCTGCCCGGGGCCGCTGATGGAGCTCATCCGGGCCATCCGCGAGTCCCAGGTGGGCGACGTCCTCGCCATCTGGTCGTCCGATCGTGGCTCCAAGATCGACATCCCCAGGTGGGTCGAGAAGGCCGGGCATCGCCTGGTCACGCTCGAAACCAGGGACGGCTACGACGAGATCGTCGTCGAGAAGCTCCGCTAGAAGGGAGCCTCCCCTGTGAACCGCATCCTCATCCTCGGCGGAGGCGTGGGCGGCACGCTCGTCGCCAACCTGCTGGTCAAGCGCCTGCGCGGACCGATCGACGACGGCGACGTCACCCTGACCGTCGTCGACAGCAAGGGCAGCCACGTCTACCAGCCGGGCTTCATGAACATCGCCATGGGCGGTGAGCGGGCCGAGCGGCTGGCCCGGCCCGAGCGCTCGCTGCTCGACAGGCGCGTCCGGCTCGTCGTGGGCGACGTCGTGCGTATCGCCCCCGAGAGCCATGTCGTGGAGCTGGCGGACGGCCAGTGGCTGGGCTACGACCATCTCGTGCTGGCCACCGGCTCGCGCATCCTGCCCGAGGCGATCGAGCACTTCGAGCAGGAGGCGCACCACTTCTACTCGGCCGAGGCGGCGCTCAAGCTCCGGCACGCACTGGACGCCTTCACCGGCGGGCGCATCGTGGTGGGCATCGCGGGCATGCCCTACAAGTGCCCGCCGGCGCCGCTCGAAGTGGTCTTCCTGATGGAGGCCGAGCTGCGGGAGCGGGGCCTGCGCGAGAAGAGCGAGATCCACTTCTGCTCGCCCATCGGGCGCGCCTTCACCATCGAGAGCGTCAGCGATATGGCCACGCCCATCCTTGCCCAGAAGGGCATCGAGCTGCACACGTTCTTCAACGTGGAGACGATCGACCCGGAGCGCAAGGTCGTGCAGAGCCTCGAGGGCGAGGAGCTGCCCTACGACCTGCTGGTCCTGGTGCCGCCGCACAAGGGCGCCCAGGTGCTCATGGACGCCGGGCTCGCCCCGGCGCCGGGCGGCTGGCTGCCGACCGACCGGCACACCCTCCAGGTGGGCGGGCGGCCGGACGTCTTTGCGCTGGGCGACGCCACCGACCTGCCGCTCTCGAAGGCCGGATCGACCGCGCACTTCGAGGCGCCCGTGGTGGCCGAGCGGATCGCCGCCCGCGTCCTGGGGCACGAACCGGACGCCAAGACGGGCTCGTACGAGGGCAAGGTGATGTGCTTCTTCGAGGTGGGCGACGGGAAGGGCACGCTCCTCCAGTTCGACTACGACCACCCCCCGAAGCCGCCCAAGCCGAACCGCTTCTGGCACCTCGGCAAGATCGTCTTCAACAAGACCTACTGGCACACCGTGCCGAAGGGCCGCGTGTAGCTCTCCGCGGCGACCGGGACGCGCTATCCCAAGGCGCCCGGTCCCCTTCCACCGGGTGTCCGGTCCCTGATGGCCGGGCGGGTCCTGGGCCCGCCCGGCCATCGCACGTTCCCGTCCGGATACGTCCGTGACACCCGCGCCGGCCCGCGCTAACGTGGCAGCATGACCCCCCGGGCACGACTCGTCTCCACCGCCTGGCTCGCCGCCCACCTCGACGAGCCCCGCATCCGGGTCGTGGATGCGCGGTGGGGGCCGGACGGGGCCGGACGGCGCGCCTACGACGCCGGCCACCTCCCAGGCGCCGTGCACGTCGACTGGGAATGCGACCTCGCCGCCGGGGCGCCCGACAACCGCTATCGCATGGCGGTCCCGGAGGTCATCGCGGAGCGCCTGGGGCGGCTGGGCATCGGCGACGGGCGCCTCGTGGTGGCCTATGCGGATCCGGCGCACGGCGGTCCGTACCGCCTGTGGTGGGTCATGCGGCGCCTCGGCCACGCCAGCGTCCGCATCCTCGACGGGGGTTGGCCGCGCTGGCTTGCCGAAGGTCGGCCCACCAGCCGAGCCGTCCCGCGACCGGCCCCGGAACGCCTGTCGATCCGCCCACCGCGTGCCGGCCTCGCGACCGCTGCGGACCTGGAGCGCAGGTGGCCCGGTCGATGGATCGTCGATGCCCGCCCAACGGAGCAGCATGCCGGCCACGCCGTCTGGTGCCAGGGCGGCTCCGAGCCCGTCGACCCCTCGACGGGCTGGGCGCAGGCCGGCCCGGTGCGACTGCGGGGCGGCCGGATCCCCGGTTCGCTCAACGTGCCGAGCACGAGCCTCTTCCGCGCTGACGGCCGCATGCTGCCCCCGGCACGGCTGCGTGCCCTGCTCGTCGCCGCCGGGGTGCGCGACGACGGGCCCGTCACGACCTACTGCGGGGCAGCCATCGCCGCCAGCACGCTCGTCTTCGCCCTGGACCGCGCGGGCTGGCGCGACGTGACGCTGTACGACGCCTCGTGGGAGGAATGGGGCCGCGACGAGCGCCGACCGGTCGAGCACGACCGCGGGTAGGGCCCCGTCCCCCACCGACCCGCCCGTACAATCCTTCCGTGACCGACCCCCTCGACCGAGAGCGAGCGCCCGGGCGCGTCTTCCGCCGCGCCGTCGCCGCCAATCCCCCCGTGGCCGTGCGTGCTCAAGGCGCGTCGATCTGGGACAGGGACGGCCGGGAGTACCTCGACGCCGCCGGCGGGGCGGTCGTCGTCAACGTCGGTCACGGGCGGGAGTCGGTGGCGCGGGTCATGGCCGAGCAGGCGGGTCGGCTCGCCTACGCCCACGGGTCGGTCTTCACGAACGAGCCCCTTGAGGCCTACGCCGCCGAGGTCGGCCGCCGCCTGCCGCTCGAGGCGCCGGCGATCTACCCGGTGAGCGGCGGGTCCGAGGCCATCGAGACGGCACTCAAGATGGCCCGCGCCTACCACCTCGCCCGCGGGCAGTCGGAGCGCTGGATCGTCGTCGCCCGCTGGGGCAGCTACCACGGCAACACGCTCGGCGCCCTCGACCTGTCGGGCCGCAAGCCGCTGCGGCGGCCGTACGAGGCCTGGCTGGGCCGCTTCCGCCACGTCAGCGCCGCCTATCCGTACCGGGCGGGGGAGCCCCGCGCCCAGGCGCTGGGCACGGCCGACGAGCTGGCCGCCGAGCTGGACACGCTCCTGGAGCGCTCGGGCCCGCGCACGGTAGCCGCCTTCGTCGCGGAGCCCATCGTCGGCGCAACGCTCGCCGCCGCCGTCCCGCCCGCGGACTACTGGCCGGCCATCGCCGAGGTCTGCCGCCGCCATGGCGTGCTGCTCATCGCCGACGAGGTGATGACCGGCTTCGGGCGCACCGGGCGCTGGTTCGGGCTCGACCACTGGGGCGTCCGGCCGGACATCCTCGTCGCGGCCAAGGGGGCCACGGGTGGCTACTGGCCGTTCGGCTTCGCGGCCGCGAGCGGCGAGGTCCACGACACGGTCCGCGCCGGGGGATTCGTGCACGGCTTCACCTACAGCCACCACGCCGTGGGAGCGGCGGTGGCGCGCGAGGTGCTGCACATCCTCGAGGACGAGGCGCTCGTCGAGGCCAGCGCCGCCAAGGGCGCACGGCTCCGGGCGCTGCTCGAGGCGCGGCTGGGGGCGCATCCGCACGTGGGCGAGATCCGCGGCCTGGGCCTGATGCAGGGCATCGAGTTCGTGGCCGACCGCGAGACGCACGCCCCGTTCCCGCGCGCCGCGCGGCTGACGGAGTCGATCGCGGCCGCCGCGCGCGACCGCGGGCTGCTCGTCTATACGGGCACCGGCAACGCCAACGGCGTGGACGGCGACCAGATCCTGCTCGGGCCACCGTTCGTCGTCACCGACGACGAGCTGGAGCGGATCGCCGACGGCCTCGGGGAAGCGCTCGAAGCGGCGCTGGGCGAGGTCACGGCCGCCGCCGCCGCTGACGACGATGTGCTTTGACCTCGACAGCCGGCCGCCCATCCCGCCCATGGCCGGCGGCGCCGTCGCCTCCGAGCGGCTGACGCTGAACGCTGCCGACGGGAACCGGCTGCTGGCCTTTGCGGCGCGGGCGGGCGAGGCTCCTTCCCCCGCCGCGATGCTGATCCTGCCCGACGTGCGCGGCCTCCATCGCTACTACGAGGAGCTGACCCTGCGCTTCGCGGAGGCGGGCATCGACGCCATCGCCATCGACTACTTCGGGCGGACGACGAGCTCGGGCGACCGGGGCGAGGGCTTCGAGTTCATGGCCCACGTTCCACGCACGACCTGGGCCGGCCTGCGCGCCGACATGGCCGCCGGCGCCACACACCTGAGGGCCGCTGGCGAGCGTGCGCTCTTCACCGTCGGCTTCTGCTTCGGTGGGCGGCTGGCGCTGCTGACCCCCACCGTCCCCGAGCTGCACGTCGCCGGAGCCATCGGCTTCTACGGTTGGCCGGTAGGTCCGACACGCAACGACACGCCGGCCCCAGCCGACGTCGCCGCACGGAACACTGCGCCCGTCCTGGCCATCTTCGGCGGCGCCGATGCCGGCATCCCGGCCCCGACCGTGGCGGCATACGAGGCGGCGCTGACGGCCGCCGCCGCGCCCCACGACATCGTCACCTACCCCGATGCCCCGCACAGCTTCTTCGACCGCAAGCAGGCCGACTTCGCGGACGCCTCCGCGGACGCCTGGCGGCGGGTCCTTGCCTTCGTGGTGGCGATGACCCCTTGACAGACGCGGCGCGTGGGGGTTATATATCGTCCAACGATATAGCGGCCCACGTTACATAAGGAGACTTCCATGGGCGGCCCCCTCGCCCGGCCTCGGATCCTCATCGTAACCGCGATGGCGGGCCTGATCCTCGCCGGCGCGTTGCCGGTCGTCGCAGGCTCCGCACAGGTGACGCGGGGCGACTTCCACGCCTTCGCGGCCGGCACCGGCCTTGACATCTCCGGCCGCGCCCAGATGGTGCGCACGGCGGACGGCCGGACCTTCGTCTCGGTCCACGTCACGGGCCTCGCACCGAACACCGCCTATGGCGCGCACGTCCACAAGCAGGCCTGCGGCGTCGGCGACGCCGATGGCCACTTCCAGTTCGTTGCCGGCACCGGTCCCACATACGTGAACGCCGACAACGAGATCTGGCCCGGCTTCACCACCAACGCCGACGGTGTGGGCAACGGCCGGGCCATGAACGAAGGCAGGGCCGGCGAGGCCGCCGTCTCCGTCGTCATCCATGCGACGACGTCGATACCGAACCCGAAGATCGCCTGCGCGGACCTCGAGTAGGGTGACCGACATGAATTTCGCGCTCAAGAGCCTCGGCCGTTTCGCACGGCCGGCGCAGCAGATCCTGACGATCCTCGGCCAGGGTCCGCGCATCCCGGCCGCCCTCTGTCGTGAGCTGCGGGCCCGCTGCGGCGACGACATCGGTCCAGGCACCCTCTTCGGCACCCTCGCCCGCCTCGAGCGTCGAGGCCTTGTCGAGGTCATCCCTTCGCCCGCCGCCCCGCGGGCCTATCGGATCACAGGTCTGGGGGCCGACACGCTGGAGGCCCAGCTCGCGTCGATGACCAGCCGAGGCCGCCAGGTCCAGAGCGCCCTCACCCGGAGCGCCGTGGCATGAGCGCCCTGCTTCGCCTCTATCCGCGGGCCTGGCGCGAGCGCTACGGCGACGAGCTCGTGGCCCTGCTCGAGGATCGGCCGCCCTCCCCGCTCGACCTGGTCGATCTCGTACGGGGCGCGTTCGACGCCCGCCTCCATCCACAGCTGCCCGGCGCCCAGCCGGTCACACCCGAAAGGAAGGACCCGATGTCCGATCGTGTGCCTGGCGTCACCGCCATCGGCGGCGGCCTCCTGTTCCTGGCCGGCGTGGTCATGATCGGCCTCGCCCCGCTGCCGCAGTTCGACGGTTACCGCGAGACCGGGCTGGCCCTGCCGGCGATCTTGCTGGGCCTCCCACTGATCGATGTGGCCCTCATCACGGCCGCTGTTCGACGCCGCGGCGGCGCCTGGGGCCGGGTCGACACCTGGCTCGCGATCATCGCGGTCGGGTCGACGGTCGTGTCCATGACCGGCTGGCCGGGGCTGTTGCTCGGCATCCTGACGCTGATCGCGGTGACCGCGACCGTTTTTGCACGCTACCTGCGGGAAGCCGGTGCGTCGTCGTGGGCCGTGGCCGGCGCCGTCGTCGCGACGGTCCTCGCCTCCTCCGCCAACACCGAGGACGACCGAATCTGGCTGATGGCGCCGATCGGCCTGCTGGCGGTGGTCTTCGGCCTGCTGTCGGCCCTCCGCCCGCGCCCGTCCGCTTCGGTCGAGCCCGCATGAGCGCGGATCTCGGCGACCTGGGTCGCTTCGCCGAGCCGTCGCTGCTCATCCTCGTCTCGTTGAGCGCGGGGCCGAACCACGGCTACGCGATCATGGAGGACGTCGAGGCCATCGGCGGCAGCCGCATCGGGCCCGGCACGCTGTACGCCGCGCTCGCCCGCCTGGAGGCGCGCGGCCTGATCGAGGCGCTGCCGCCGGAAGACCGACGGCGGCCGTACCGCCTGACGGGCCTCGGCGCCACCACCCTGCGCGCGCAACTCGAGGGCCTCGAGGGCTTCGCCCGCACGGGCCTGCGGCGACTCGCGGGCGGCGCGGGCCTCGCCTGAGCCGCTCGCTCGGGCGGGGCAGATCCGCGACCCGTCAGGGCTGGAGGGCGATCGTCCCGAACATGCCGGCCTCGAAGTGGCCGGGTTCGTGGCAGGCGAAGGCGTACGTGCCGGCGGCGGCGAACGTGTAGGAGAGTTCCTTCGTCTGGCCCGCCGCGAGGCCTTCGATCTCGGCGGTTTCCTCCCCGCCGTCGGCGTCGACGGCGTCCTTCGGGCCGACCATGAACTCGTGCTCGGCCTTGCCGACGTTCGTGACCCGGAACAGGACCGTCTCGCCCGGCTGGGCGGTGATGGCGGCCGGCGAGAACGCCATCTCGTCGTCGGCCTGGATCGCGATGATGCGCGGCGTTGCCCCCGATTGCGGCGCAGCAGCGGCGCTGCACGCACCGAGGGTGAGGGCCACGACGGCGGCGGCGATCCCGATTCTCATGTCCGATCTCCTTGCGGCTCGAGTGTTCGTGGCTCTTGCCGGTGCGCCATTCATGCGCGGGCCGGCTGCGCTGAGACCGAAGGCAGGTCGGGGACGCACTGGCAGTGCTGGGCGCCGTGATGGCGCGCCAACAGCAGGTCGAGCACCTTCAGATCGCTCAGAGGCTCGTCTCCGGGGAGGAGGAGGGCCGAGCTGAAGCCGTGCTGGCAGGCGAACCGCAGCCGTCTGCTGCCCGGCCCGAGGGCCGGGGCCGGCCGGACCAGGAACTCCGTCTGGCTCATGCGCTCCATCCTCCCGCGGCGTGTGAAGCCAGCATGAGGAGGGCGGCTCGCGCGGGCCATCGCGGGCGCAGCCGAGATCACATCCCGCGAACGCCCTATACGGGGGTGGGTCGTCCAGGGGATGGCCGATGCTCGGACGAGCGGGCGCGCGGCTAGAGTTCGATCAGGCCCTTGGCGATGGCGTACTTGATGAGCGCGGTCTTCGAGTGCAGGTCGAGCTTGGCCATGATGTGCTCACGGTGCGACTGCACGGTGTGGGGACTCAGGAACAGCTCCGCCGCGATCTCGGGCGTCGTCTTGCCCTGCGCGATCAGGTGGAGGATCTCGCGCTCCCGATCGCTCAGGCCGTCGTAGGTCGTCCGATCGGCCCCGCCGCGCACGAGTCGGAGGTAGTCCGCGACCAGCGCCTTGGTGACGGTCGGATAGAGGTACACCTCGCCCCGGTCGGCGCTGCGGACGGCGGCGAGCAGGTCCTGGACGTCGGCCCCCTTGAGCACGTAGCCCGACGCACCCGCGCGCAGGGCCTGGAAGAGGTAGTCCTCCCGGTCGTGGATGGTGAGCATGAGGACGCGGATGGCAGGGCGACGCTGCTTGATCTCGGCCGCGGCTTCCAGGCCGCTGATGCCGGGCATGGTGATGTCCATCAGCACCACGTCGGGGGACAGCTCCATCGCCGCGACCAGTGCCTCCTGCCCGGTGCCGGCCTCGCCGACCACCTCGATGTCGCCCTGGCTCGCGAGCAGGCCCACGATCCCTTGGCGGATCAGCGTGTGGTCGTCGACCACGAGGACGCGGATGCGGGCCATCGTCAAGCGGCTCCTTCCGATACTGGCGCCTGGACGACGATCACCGTTCCGGCACCCACGGATGACCGGATCTCCATCCGCCCGTTGAGCAGGTTGACCCGCTCCTGCATCCCCAGCAGGCCCACGCTCTCCAGGCCGTGGCCTTGTCCGCCGAGAGCTCGCTCGACATCGAAGCCCTTGCCGTCATCGGCCACCGAAACCGTGACGGTATCACCCCCGAACGAGAGTCCCACGCGCACGTGCCGCGCGTCCGCGTGCTTGGCGACGTTGTTGATGGCCTCCTGCGCGATCCGGAACAGCGTGACCTCGATGTGGCCGGGCAGCCGCGAGGGAGGCTGCTCGCCCTCGACGGTCACCTCCACGAGGCCA
>JBGPMJ010000076.1:0-9034 GCA_041486935.1 Candidatus Limnocylindria bacterium
GCCCAGTAGTCGGCCAGGTCGCCCTTCAGCTTGTGGGTGCGCAGCAGGGGGTCGCGCGGGTCCGCGGCGAACCTCCGCAGCGCGGCCCTTAGTAGCACCGCGCGGCGCTCGACGAGCTTGCCGGCCCGCCGAGTGAAGCGGCTGGAGACGACGAAGCGCACGGTCCGGCGTGTCGTTCAAGCTCGCAGGTCGTCCAGGAGCGCCTCGACGTCCTCGTAGGTCGCCGCCTGACAGGACCCGTATTCCGCCTCTGCCTCACGGACCTCGCGCAGGAACAACGCCCGTCGGGCGGTTCGCAGCTCTGCTCTCTCCGCGTCGTACCGCGTCGCATCCACCAGATAGGCCGCCTTCTCCGAGCGCTGGATGATCGCGACCGGCTCCTCGCTCTCGTGGACCTCGCGGAGGATCTCCGCCGTGCGCTGGCGAAGCTCCGTGACACCGATGGTCTTCATACGGTGAAGTGTACGCTGGAACGTACGTCTGTCAAGACGCCCGAACGGGTCGTGGCCCCTCTAGGAGGCGACCACGCACCCAGGCGCCGCGCACCATCGACGGGTGCGGCCGGAAGACCAGGCGGCTCATCAGCTCCTCGGGCTCGTCCACCTCGGCGCCGGGCAGGGGGTCGGTGAGCGAGACGTCGACGGCGATGAGGTCGGCCTCCTTGCCGGCCTCCAGCGAGCCGGTCACCGCCTCCAGCCCCAAGGCCCGCGCGCCATCGTACGTGCCGATGCGCAGCCAGTCGAGCGGGCCGAGCGGGGCCGGGGCCCCGGCGCCCTCGAGCACGCGCAGCCCGCTCTGCGTGTAGGCGCCGGCGCGCATGTTGGCGAAGATCGACAGCTCGGGGCCGGCCGCGACGTCGGAGCCCAGGCCCACCGGGATGCCGGCCGCGCGGTAGCGGGCGAGGGGCATGGCGCCCGAGGCGAGGAACAGGTTGGAGGCCGGGCAGTGCGCCACCCGCGCGCCCGACTCGGCCAGCCGCGCCACCTCTCGCTCGGAGAGGTGGATGGCGTGGGCCAGGATGGCCCGCGGCCCCAGCGCACCGGCGCGGTCGTAGACGTCGAGGTAGTCGCGCGCCTCCGGGAAGAGCCGCGCCACCTCGGCCAGCTCGCCGCGGTCCTCCGAGAGGTGGGTCTGCCAGTAGGCGCCGGTCCCCTCGGCGAGGTGCGCCGACTCGCGCAGCATCTCCGGGGAGCAGCTCACCGCGAAGCGCGGCGTGAACGCGTAGCGCAGCCGGCCGCCGTCGCGGCCGTGCCAGCGCGCACACAGGTCGGCCGACTGGCGCAGGCTCGTCTCGAGGACGTCGGCGGGTGCCAGCGTCTCGTCGTAGGTGAGGCGGTCCATCATCACCTTGCCGATGACGGCCCGGATCCCATGGGCCTCGGCGGCGCGGAAGGTCGCATCGAGGCTCGGCTCGTAGACGGCGCCGTAGACGACGGCCGTGGTCGTGCCGGCGGCGGCGAAGGCCCGGAAGACCTGCGGCGCGAGCGCCTCGGCGGCGGCCTCGTCGAACTCGTGTTCGAGCGGGAAGATGTAGCGCCCGAGCCAGGTCAGCAGGTCGAGTCCGGCGCCCAGCCCCGCGTTCGGCAACTGCGGCAGGTGGGCGTGGAGGTCCACCATGCCGGGCAGCAGGAGCCACGGCCGAAGGTCGACCACGGGGGCACCGACCATCGACGCCGTGCTCGGCTCGGGCCACGGACCAACCCCCGCGATCCGCCCCGAGGCGTCGACCTCGAGCAGCCCGTCTCGCTCGAAGCGCGTCCCACCCGCGGCCAGCGGCGTCAGGATCCGCGCGCGGATGGCGAAGGGCGGCCGCGCCGGCAGGGACGAGCTGGGCTCCACGCGGCGGATGCTACACGGCGCCGGGGGCGTGGGCAGCGGCGGACGCCGCGCGCGAGGGATCAGCCGAGGATGGCCGGCACCACCTGCTCGGTCACCACCCGCCGCCAGTCGAGCTCCCGGCGCACCCGCCCGGCCAGACCGGCGGCCGGTGACGTGGCCAGCGCCTCCTCGATGGCGTCGGCATAGGCCTCGCCGTCCGCCTCGACGGGCACGTACGTCGCCGCCGCGCCGGCCAGCGATCGGAAGACGGCGAGGTCCGTACAGACGATGGGCAGGCGGTTCACCGCGGCCTCGACGACGGGCAGCCCGAAGCCCTCGGTCGCCGAGGGGAAGACGAGCGCGTCGGACAGCGCGTAGAGATCCGCGACGAGGCGGTCGTCGGCGCTCCGCCCGATGACGTCGAAGAGCAGCACGTCGTGGTCACCGGCCTCGGCCACCAGCGCCCGCAGCTCGGCCAGGTAGGCGCGCGCGTCCGGGTCGTGGGGATCCGGTCCGCCGGTGACGAGCAGACGCGCGCGGCGCCCCCGGCGCCGCAGCAAGCCCGCCGCGACGATGGCCAGCTCGATCCGCTTGCGGCGGACGAGCCGGGCGGGCAGGAGCAGCAGGGGGTCGGCGGCAGCGAGTTCGAGGCGATCGACGAGGGCTCGACCGCGGCGGGAGAGGCGCAGCATCCCGCCGAGATCCACGCCGTTGGGGACCACGCGGATCGAGTCCGGCGCGATGCCCAGGAGCCGGGCCGCCTGCTCCTGCCGGTCCCCCGAGACCGCGACGTAACGGGCACCCGGCAGCGGACGCGAGAGGAGTGCCCACGGCTCACCGGGATGGAGCAGGGCCGCATAGCGCGCGTCGGCCGCCGCGAGGTCGTGGATCCAGACGATGAGGCGACCGGGCGGCAGCCCCGGCGCCACTTGGTGCAGGGCGGCCACGAGGGGCAGGTTCAGCCCCATCGTGGCGACGTTATGGAGGACGACGCGGTCGGCGCTCCGGAGGTGCGGTAGCAGCGCGGCGACCAAGCCCTCGCGCAGCTCCGCGAACGCGGGCGGGACGCGTCCCCGCGCCAGCTCCCGCGAGACGCGCACGACCGCCGGGTGGAGCGAGTCGACCAGGGGGATTCGGATCCGCTCGACGCCGGTCACGCCGGTTCGTCCGCGACCCGCCAGCAGCCGCACGCCCGTCTGGTCACGTAGGCCGACGGCATGCTGCCCGATGACGGTCTCGACCCCGCCCACGACGCCCGGGAACGTGTAGTGGATGAACAGGACGGACGGACGCGCCCTCATCATGCCTCCCCCGGTGGCCCCAGGTGGCGCACGGAGAGGTCGCCCGTCACGCGGACGCCGCGTGCCGTGCGGCGCGCCGTGAACGTGCGGCGCCGGCCCGCGGCGAGGAGGCCGCGGAAGGCGAGACGATCAATCCCCTCGGGCAGGACCGGGTCGATCACGGGTGGCTGCCCGAACTCCGCCGGTCGCAGGCCGAGGGCGGTCTGGATCAGGAGGAAGGGCGCGCCGGCCGACCAGGCCTGGGGTGAACAGGAGACGAGGTACTCGGCCGGCCGCGACGCGTAGCGGCGGTCCCTGGTGAAGCCGCAGAACAACTCGGGCAGCCGGTCGTCGGCGAAATGCCCGGCCGCCTCGAAGACCGCGGTGATCACCCGGGCGGCCGCCTCGCGATGGCCGTAGGCGGCCATCCCGGCCGCGACCAGGGCGTTGTCATGCGGCCACACCGAGCCGTTGTGGTAGCTCATGGGGCTGTAGGTCGGGTAGGTCGAGGACAGCGTGCGGATGCCCCAACCGGTGAACATGTCGGGCTCCAGCAGGCGCTCGACGAGGAGCGTCGCGTGCTCCGGCGCCGCGATTCCGGCCCACAGGCAGTGCCCCGCATTGCTCGTCACCGCGTCCACCGGCCGCTTGCCCGCGTCGAGCGCCTGCGCGTAGCAGTGCTCGGCGGGCAGCCAGAAGGCCGCCTCGAACCGCTCGCGCAGCGCCGCCGCCTCGGTCCCCAGGCGCTCGGCGAGCGCCCCGTCGCCCAGCTCGGCCGAGAGCCGGGCCAGGCCGTCCTTGGCCGCGTAGACGTAGGCCTGGACCTCGACCAGCGCCGCCGGCAGCTCCACAGGCGACCCGTCGCGGTAGCACAGTGAGGTCGCCGAGTCCTTCCAGCCCTTGTTGCGCAGGGGGCTCCCGGGCAGGCTGGTGTGCTCGACGAATCCGTCCCCATCCGGGTCGCCGTGGGTGTCGCACCACTCGAGCGCGGCGAGGGCATGGGGCAGCAGCTCGTCGTAGACCCTCCGGTCGCCCAGCCAGCGCACGGTCTCGACGAAGAGGCGGACGAAGAGCGGCGTCGCATCCACCGTGCCGAAGTACGGCCGATGGGGAACCGCCCCCATGCGCGCCAGCTCACCCCGCCGCAGCTCGTGGAAGATGCGGCCGGGCTCCTCCTCGGTGAACGGGTCGACCCGCTGTCCCTGGTGGGCGGCGAGGAAGCGGAGGGCGCCGAGCGCCAGCTCCGGGTGGAAGTCGAGCGTCTCGAGCCCCGTGATCAGCGCGTCCCGACCGAAGGGGACCGCGTACCAGGGGATGCCCGCGGTGAGCATCGGTCCACTCGGGGCGTGGTCCACCAGGGCCCGCAGGTCGAGGGCGCTGCGGCGCAGGAGGTCGTCGAGCCGGCCGTCGCCCGTCTCGATGCGGGTCCCCGCGGCGAGGAAGGCGGCGTAGCGGTCCCGGAGCAGCTCGATCGCCGCATCGAAGGGCCGCTGGCTGCCGGGGTCCGGTTGATGCCCGTCCTCCGTCGGCACGACCGTCACCTCGACAACGAGGCGCTCCTGGGGCGCCAGCTTCGCCCCGAAGCGGAGCGTTCGGTCGGTCACGGCGTCGGGTGCCGGTGCGGTCGTCACCCGCGTCTGGCGCAGCATCCCGTCCGCTCCGGTGGCGGAGAGCAGGAGGCCGCCGGCCACCCGCTCGACGGTCACCGCGGCGGGTGGCGAAGGGCGGTACCCGCGCACGGCGAACATGTCGCCGAAGTCCGCGTCGAGCTCGATCGACAGCTCGAGGGGCACCGTGGCGGGGCCGGTGTTGAGGAGGCCGATGCGCTCACGCAGGCCGCCGTCGATGAAGCGAGCGCGCCGGATCGAGAGCGCCTGCTGGGCCACGGTCCGCCCGTCGGGGAGCCGCAGCGGTGGGTTGACGAGCTGCATCGTGGCCACGTAGGTCTCGCGGTCGCTCGCCGAGAGGAGCAGCGGGGCGACGCCCGCGACCCGGACCTCGAAGGCGGACAGGAACCGGACGTCGTGAACGTACAGCCCGAATCCGGCGTCCGGCGGCGTCATCGAGCCATCCTCGGCCGTGACGGCGACGTAGGGTCCCTCCTTGAGGGCGATCGTCGCGGTCGCGGCGCCCTTGAGCGACGTGGCCATCGAGACGCACCTTACCAGCGGTGCCCGGGGAGCCTCAGGGCAGGGCGGCAAGCAGCTCCTCGACGGTCAGCGGGGTCGCGTCCAGCCCGAGCAGCGCGCCCAGCTCGGCGACCGGGGGAAGTCGGAGCCCGGTCGAGGCAAGCAGCGCCGCGTTCCCGGCCGCGAACACCTCGCGCGGCGTCCCGTCGGCGACGACCTCGCCGCCGCGCACGACCACGACCCGCCGGAAGTGCCGCGCGGCGAACTCCATGTCGTGGCTGATGGCGATCACCGTACGGCCCGCGGCGGTGAAGGCGTCCACCACGCCTCCGACGCGCGCCACGCCGGGTCGATCCTGGCCCGTGGTCGGCTCGTCGAGGACGAGCACCGCCGGGTCCATGGCGCAGACGCTGGCGAGGGCCACGAGCTTGCGAGCCGCCAGGTCGAGGTCATAGGGGTTCGTGGCCGCCTCCGCGCCGAGTCCCAGCGCCGCCAGCGCCTGGTCCACGAGCCGCGTGCGGTCCGCCCCGATCACCCCCAGGTTGGCCGGCCCGAAGGCCACCTCGCGCGCCACGCTGCGGCCGAAGAGCTGGTCGTCGGGGTTCTGGAAGACGAAGCCGACGAGACGGGCCAGGGATGCGATCGACCGGCCCGCTATGTCCTCGCCGTCGACGAGCACGCGTCCTTCGGCGGGGCGCAGCAGCCCCACGAGGTGCTTGGCGAGCGTCGTCTTGCCCGAGCCGTTCTGGCCCACGATGGCCACCGATCGACCCGGCGCGAACTCGAGGTCGATGCCACGCAGCGCCGTCAGGGCCCCATAGCGGTGGACGAGGCCCTCGATGCGCAGGGCGACGGGCCGCATGCCCCGCACCCCCGACCAGGGCGTCGCCGGGGCCGGAGATGGGGCTGGCACGGGCGCCGCCGCAGCGTGCCTTCCTGCGCGGATCTCGTCCGCCAGGGTGGCGGGATCGAAGCCCAGGCCTGGATCGAGCCCCAGCGCTTCGGCGACCCGCACCAGCGCCGGCCCCTCTCCGCCGAGGGTGGAAGCCGTCGCCGATCCGAGTACGACGCCCGGGCGATCCAGGACGGCCGCGCCGCCTTCGCTGAGGAGGAGGCAGCGCGACGCCTGGCCCAGGATCGAGGGCTTGTGCTCGGTGGCGAGCACCGCAGTCCCGGCCCGCGCGCGATCGGCGAGGAGCGCCGCGACCGCGTCCGTACCGGCCGGATCGAGCTGCGCGGTCGGCTCGTCGAGGACGAGGATCCCGGCGCCCATGACGAGCACGCTGGCGATGGCCACGCGCTGCTGCTCCCCGCCGGAGAGCGCCGTGGGCAGACGTTCGGCCAGCTCCGCGATGCCCAGCTCGGCCAGGGCCCGCTCGATGCGCGCGTCGATCTCCTCGCGAGCCACGCTGAGGTTCTCGAGGCCGAAGGCCAGCTCCTCGCGCACGGTGAGTCGCGCTGCCGAGAGCTGGTTGGCCGGCGTGGAGAAGACGATGCCCACGCGCCGCACGAGGTCGGCCAGCTTCGCGTCGGCGGTCCGCTGCCCGTCGACGATGACCTCGCCGGAGACCTCGGCGCGAACGACACGCGGGATGAAGCCGGCGGACGCCAGGGCCAGCGTCGACTTGCCGGCGCCGTTGCGGCCCGTGACGCCGACGGTTTCGCCCGGGGCGACCGCGAGGTCGATCCCGTCAAGGGCCCGGCGCTGCCGGATGAGGTAGCGGACCGCCAGGCCCCGCAGCTCGAGCCCGGCCATCAGGCGGCCCCGGCGGCGCGTGCCAGGCCGTAGAAGAGCAGCGCCCCGATCGTGGCCACGAGGACCCAGCGCAGGAGTCGATCCCCCGTCGGGTCGGCCACGATCCGATATGCCGTTCGAGGTAGCCCGCTGCCGAAGCCCCGGGCCTCGAGCGCGAAGGTCCGCTCGCGAACGTCGATGAGCGTGCCCAGGACGAGCGGCCCGATGAGCGGCACCAGGGCCCCGAACCGCCGGCGGAGCGACCCGCCCACCTCGAGCCCGCGCGCCTGCTGCGCGTCGAGGATCGCCGCCGCCCGGCCCTGGAGCCGTGGCACGAGCTGCATCGCGGCGAGCATGACGTAGGCCAGCCGCGGGTTCACGCCGCGCGCCACGAGCGCTTCGAGGAGGTCGTCGGCGAGGGTCGTGAAGAGGAAGAGGAGCGATGCCTCGAGGGCGACGAGGATGCGCAGCGCGAACGTCAGGCCCGCCTCGAGACCCTCCAGGGTCAGCGCGACCGGACCAAGCCCGAAGAGGACGTCGCGGGCGCCGGGGTAGAAGAAGCCGTTGACGACGAGGATCGAAGCCAGGAGGAAGAGACCGACGCGGCTCGCGCGCAGCAGCGGCGCGAGCAGGCCCGCGCTCGCCGCGCCGGCCACGACCGCGACGATGAGGACGACGGACCCGAGCGGCGGCAGCACGAACGTCGCCACGAGGAGCCAGACGAGCGCCAGCAGCTTCGTCGTGGGATGGCGCCGATGGAGCCAGCCCGAGCCCGGGCGGAAGTAGCCCGCGGCGGCCTCCATCAGCGCCGGCTCATGGGGTCGGCGGGACGACCAGGTCTCCCCGCGGGAAGAGCGTCTTCACCGTCAGCGGCAGAGCGGCGAGGATGATGAAGACGACCGTGTAGCTGATCGTCTTGTCGAGCGGGTCGCTCGTCAGCCCCTGGGCGAAGGAGGCCTGGAAGATGCTCAGGCCGGCCGAGCGGAAGAGCGCCACGAGCGCGTCCGTCCCACCCCCGGTCACCCCGCCGTACACGTACGCGGCGATCGGCGCGGACATCGCGGCTGCCACGACGCCGGTGACCCCACCGGCGAACCAGACCGGCAGCAGGCTGACCAGCTGCCGGCGGTAGATCACGTAGCCGAGCGCCGCGCCGCCCAGCGCCCCGATGCCCCAGGTGAGGTAGAGCCCGCCCGCGTCGGCTAGGGCGAGACCGGTGAGGTTCGCGCCACCGAGGAGCGTCGGGTCGCTCCCGTCGACGGTCGAGAAGTAGCCATTCGGGGCGAAGAACAGGCGTAGCAGGCCCCCCACCACGAGCCAGCCCCAGGCGAACGTCGCGAAGGCCACGCTGCGCGTCGTGCGCTCGTCGTGGGCGCGGAGGCGCAGGATGCCCGAGCGAGCCCAGAGCCCGGCCATCAGGCCGATGACGCCGGCCACCGGGGCGAACGAGGCACTGACCGGGTTCCCGCCGCCGGGGATGGGCAGGAACGACCAGATGAAGTTGGCCAGGATCCCCGTCATCGCGCCGGCCCACGGCCCGGCCAGCACGCCTACCAGGACGGTTCCGATCGAATCAAGGTAGAGCGGCAGGTGAAGGGCAAACATGAGGGCGCCGGCGGCGATGTTGATGGCGATTGCCGCCGGCATCAGCGAGAGCGTGGCGGTGCTGAAGTCCCGCGCCCGTCGGGCGAGGAAGGCGACGGCGGCGAGGAAGACGATGCCGACGACGATCCACCACAGTTCATCGACGGAGACGCAGGCGGTCGTCTCCCCGGTGGCGCACATGTGCAGCCAGTCGAAGCTAAGCATGCCCTCTCCTCCGTCCCGTGCGGTCGGTGCCGCTCGCTACCACCAGACTAGGGTGCCACGTTCCGTGGTTCGGTCGCTACAAGGTGCGCGCGCCGGCCAGCCGCGCGGCGAGGTCACCGACGCGCTCGACGAAACGCGCCAGGAACGTCTCGGCGTCCGCCTCCACGGCGATGTCGAGGTTGGGCGGCTTGCCCCAGGTGCGGCGCCAGTCGGTGACGGTCTCGCCGGTGGTGAGGATGCCGCCCAGCTCCACGTCCACCGCC
>JBGPMJ010000077.1:0-9034 GCA_041486935.1 Candidatus Limnocylindria bacterium
CCAGAAGCCCTTCGGCAGGTGGACGAGCCCGACGATCACGATCGACTGGGCGATGAGCGCCGCGGTCGCCAGGGGGGTGAGGAGACCGACGGCGAGCAGGACCCCGCCCCCGAGTTCGGCCGCCGTCGAGACGAGGGCCCAGAAGCCTGCCGGTCGGAGCCCCATGCGCTCGACCCCGGCGCGCCAGCCGGCATACTTCGGACCCGACCACCATCCAAATGCCTTCTGCGCGCCGTGGGCGGCGAAGGTCAGGCCGATCACGAGACGCAGGATGAGTAGACCGAGATCGCCGGCTGTCATTGCCATCAGTTAGAACCGATGCGGTAAGTTCCCCCTTGTGCGTGACCGCATGCTCCGTCACAATCGATGGACGCACAAGAGCGCACTTTGCCGTGGGTCAGTGACTCGGAGGTAACCGAGAGATGGTGCCATCCGCGACCAACACGGATCCGGCGAGGATCGACACCTGCCGCGCCCGAGACGTCCTCGCCCGCATCGGCGACAAATGGTCGGTCTACGTCATCAGCCTGCTCGGTGACGGGCCTCGTCGTTTCACGGACCTGCTGCGCTCGATCGACGGCATCAGCCAGCGGATGCTCACCGTCACGCTGCGGGGCCTGGAGCGCGACGGGATCGTGACCCGAAAGGTGTACCCAGTTGTGCCGCCGCGAGTCGATTACGACCTCACGCCGACCGGCCACACCCTCCTCGCCACGGTGCGCCAACTCATCGAGTGGGCCGATGACCATACCGGAGACATCGACGCCGCCCGAGCGCGGTACGACGCCCGGCCCGCTCCCAGCTTCGAGTAGCCGGTCGGCCGTGGTCGGCCTCTATCGCGGGCACTGGGCTGCCAGGTCGGCGGGGCTCCCGCACCGCCAGGGTAGGGTGGAAATCTGCAGCCCGCGGGGCTTGGTCGTCAACACGTGGGCGCGTCCAGCGGCTGCCATCGTGTGGGGCCCAGCCATCATGGCCGGTGGCCTCAGGATCGCCAGCCCGGGCGCCAACCGGGTGGCCACGAGCGGGGCTTGCAGAAGAGCGTCGAGGCCCATCGTCGCCGACGCCAACAAGCGTGTGGATAAGTCGGTCGACATGGGGTCCCCAGCGGTGTACAAGTGGCACACCGACGGGAGGCCCTGACGCGCGGCCCTCACCCTGGCCGCCTGGACCGCGCTGAGCCACTGGCGAGCCCGGCCCGACGAACGTCCACGAGGAGGTGGGGCATGGCGGATACCGCCCTATTCGTCGGCTATGGGCCGACCATCCCGGGCCGCGAGCAGCGCGCGCTGGCCCTGTTCACCGAGGTGCTCGGGTACTACGCCCGGCTCCAGGAGCGGGGCGAGATCGAGAGCTTCGAGGCGGTCCTCTTAGAGCCACACGGGGGCGAGCTGGGTGGCTTCCTGCTCCTCCGCGGCGCGGCGGAGAAGCTCGACCGCGTGCGCCGCAGCGAGGAGTTCCTCGGCTACAACGCCCAGGCCGGGCTCGTCGTCACGAACTTCGGTGTCGTGGGTGCGTACATCGGCGCGGGCCTCGAGCGCCAGTTCGCCGTCTTTGGCAAGCTGGCGGCGGACCTCAGCGCGTAACCGTCCGGCACGCCTACGCCTTCCTACGGGGTGCCTGGCCGTTCGGGGTCGAGGAGCTCGTCCGGTCGGGCATTGCACTCCGGCGCTGGTGGCGCCGAATCCACGATGCTCCTGCTTGACAGGGCGACGGCGGGAACGGATGGTGACGCCGTGCGAAGGCTCACGGCTGTCGTTCTCACGCGGCTTCGTCAGCGATCCGGCGTCCTGCTGGTCGCGACCGTTCTCGTCATGGTGGCCGCGTCGGTCGTGACGCATCTTGCAGCCGCTGGAGAGGCGAGCGGCGCGGTGGGCGCGGAAGGCGGCGAGGGGGCGGCGCAGGGGGCCGTCCTCGTGCCGCCCGTGCTCGGCCCGCTCGGCGCACTGCTCCTGCTCGGCGTCGCCTGGCTCGTTCGTCGTCGAGCGCTGCGTCCGGCCTGGTTCCTGCTCCTGCCGCCGGCCGCCTTCGGCCTCCAGGAGCTCGCCGAGCGGCTGTTCCACGCCGAGAGCCTGCCGCTTGTTGGCCCCGAGCCCAGCCTGCTCGCGACCCTCCTGGTCCAGCTGCCGTTCGCCGTCCTCGCCTTCGTGCTCGCCCACCTCCTGCGGGCGGCCATCCGGCGGGTCGTCGAGTTCCTCAAGGTCCCGACGACCGCTCCGGTGCTCCGGGCTGCCGTGCCGGCGTGGCCCCTGCCGCCGCTCGCGCCCCCAAACTTCTGGGCCCTCGCCGGCGAGCACTTGGGGCGTGGTCCGCCGCAGCTCCGCTGATGTCCATCGGCCGGGGCAGGCTGCCCCGGTCAACGCGTGAGCTTCTGGAGGTCCCTCCGTCATGAGCACGGATCGTCTGTCTCTGCGCGCCGCGCTGGCGTTGTTGCTGGCTGGCTCGGCCATCGTCTTCTTCGTCGGGATCTATCTCGAGCGGGGCACAACCGCCGTCACGCCACCGGCGGCTGTCGAGTCGTCCGCCCAACCCGCGTCCTCCGGGCCTGCTGAGGGGGCCGGCGGCGAGGCCGGGGAAGCAGGGCACTCGCCAGCGACCACAGCAGCGGCGACGGGAGAAGGCACCGGCGAAGCAGCCGGTGAGCACGGCGCCGAGACGTGGCCTCTCGGGATCGACCTTGAGGCACCACTCCTGGTCGGGGGCGTCATCCTCGTCTCGCTGATCCTGGCCGTCGTCGTCGTTCGCACGACTAGCCCGCTGGTGTCGCTGGCGATCGTGGGCTTCGCCGTAGTGTTCGCGGTGTTCGACCTTCTCGAGGTCGTACACCAGGTCGGCCAAGCTCGGACCGGTCTGGCCGCGATCGCCCTCGTCCTGCTGGTGGCCCATGCTGCCGCTGGATTCATCGGGCTGCGGCTACTGGTCAAGCGGAACCCCTCGATGCGGTCGGCCGCGTAGGTCCCGGGCAGGAAGCTCCGGGGCGGGGTCGCACGTCCCGGAGCTGGTCGCAGGTGCGCACCTATGCGACGTCGCATTCGGTGCCCGCGATCAGATCATCGTGAACGAGACGGAGCGGGCCGTGATGTACCCGGAGATCGGCCGATCGGCGCCCCGTTTCAGAGGCGAGCCCGCACGAAGACCGAGGGTCCAGGAACGAATGGCCCCAACGGACGCTGCAGGCGCGCCTCCAGCGCGACGAGCAGGCGGACAGGCACCCGCTCCTTGAGCATGGCGGACCGAAATAGCGAGGCCGCCCGGACCGCATCGGGCTCGAGGCCCGCCCGGCGGAGCTGTCGCACGACCTGCGCCGGCTGATGCGCGAAGTGCGTCGGGCGGTACTCGTGGGCGGCCAGCCCGGTGGGCGACCAGCGCTGGCGACCGGTCAGGTGGCGCACGGCTGCGAGGAGATGGCGCCGGTTCGGATACTCGACGATGAATCGACCGCCGGGTCGGAGGACCCGCCGCACCTCCCGAAAGAGGGGCTCCGGGTCCTGGAAGTGGACGAGCAACCTGACCGCGACGATGGTGTCGAAGGTGGCGTTGGGGAAGGGCAGGTCGATCGCGTCGGCCGCGACGACCTTGATCCGGGGATCGCCCTCCAAACGGGTGCGGGCGGCGTCGAGCATGGCGGCCGAGGTGTCGACGAGGGTCACCTCGTCAAAGGCGTCGTACTCATCGACCAGACGTCCGAATCCGGCCCCGAGGTCGAGCAGGCGATGGCCGCCGGGCGGCAGGAGTGCGCGCAGGGCAAGGCGATCACATTGGTCTTCGTAGGCACGCCCAGGCCAGAATGCGTCCCGGTACGAGAGGTCGTACTCGGGGGGAGCGGCACGCGCCGTCCCGTCGGGGGCCGCAAGTGAGCGCAACGACGACGGGGTGGTCACAGGCACGCTCCGCGTTGTCGCCGACGAACATGAATCTCAGCTGAAGCCGCCGGCGGAGAACCCGGGTACCTCACGCGGAACGTTGCAGCCGACGTCACGATGCCCCATGCTGCATCTCTTCGACGGGAGGCAACGGCACGGTCCCTCACTTCGGTCGCCACGACCGTGCCTGGCCAATGGCGAAACCGACCCGTCGTGAGAGTGCACAGCCCCTGGGGCTGGAGGAGAATCGCGTTGCTCAAGCGTGCGTCCACATTGGTTGCCGCGTCGGCATTGATCGGCGGGCTGCTCGCCTCGGCAGGCGGCGCCGCAGGAGCAGTTCCAGTGACGCCGCAGTTCACCATCACCGCAGATCGGGCGGCCGCCATTCCCGCCGGCCACAAGTGGGCGTTCAACGACTTCTTCCCACGGACGGCGACCATCGCGACCGGCGGAACCTTCCAGTTCACCAACGAGGGCTTCCACACCGCCACGCTCTTGCCGGCCAACTGGTCCGTCGCTGCGGACAACGATGTCAACGGGGCCGTTGCTGCCGACGTCGATGACACGGCTCTCAATCCAAACGGGACGATCAAGACGGTCGAGAGGCTTCCTTCCGTCCTGCCGGTCCCGGTGCAGGGTTGTGGCACCCCCGATGCGCCGTGCGTGTTCGATGGCACCGGCGTCGTCAGCATGGGCGCGCCGCTCGCCGGCCCGCCCGCGCCGTTCGTCGTTACGGTCACGGCTCCTCCCGGCACGTACAGCTTCCATTGTCGCCTCCATCCAGGGATGGTAGGCACGCTCAACGTGGTCGCGGCTGGATCCGCGGGTGTCACGACCGCCGCGTCGGCGGACGCAGCATCTGCGACGCAGGCGGCCGACGATGTGGTCGCCGGCATGGCCGCGGAGGCGGCTGCATCTACGGCAGGCCAGGTCAAGCATCCAAACGGGACGACGACCTGGACCCTGACCGTTGGCACGTCGGATCCGGCGGGCCATGTGGCGGTGCTCGACATGCTGCCGCGCAAGATCACGATCAAGAAGGGCGACACGGTCGTGTGGCGACCACGCGACCGCAACGAACCGCACACCGTGACCTTCCCCAAGAGCCTCGGGGCCGCGGCGGGCCCGCTTTGCGAAGGGCCTGGTGGGAAGGACACGCCGGCCATACCGACGGTGAACCCACCCACGGGCCCGTTCGATTTTGCCTGCAATGGGGGACCAGTCGACGAGTTCGAATTCACCGGTGGGAACGGCGTCACCGCGATCACGTCGCCAACGACCGTCTCCGACTCGGGCATCGTCGCCTATCGCACCGAGGCGGTTGGCTTCGATGTGCCGGCAACGGCCTTCCGTTCGAGCTGGTCGGTCAAGTTCGCCGGAGCCAAAGCCGGCACCTACACCTACGTCTGCATGATCCATGACGGGATGAGCGGGACGATCGTCGTCCACTGACGTCGCGAGTCTCATCGGAGGACCCCGGCGGCACGCGTCGCCGGGGTCCTTTCAGCTTGCGCCGGGACCGCGCGTGGTCAGAACATCGCAGCCCAGTACGCTGCGGGCGCCAAGGGTACTGAGAGGAGTCGCCGTGGACCGTCTGTCACGTCCGCGCCGCGTGGCGCTTCTCGTCGCTGGGATCCTGATCGGTACGGCCCTGGGCGCCGGCGCAGCTGCCCCGACCGAGGCGTCGGACCCGCTGGCGTTCTCGAGGCCGCTGGTCATCCCCAAGGTCCTGACCGGCTCCAACATCACCCTCACGGCGAAACTGGCGGACGTCCAGATCCTGCCCGGCACGAAGACCCGGATGTGGACCTACAACGGGACGTTCCCCGGGCCCACCATCCGCCGGCCGACCGGGGCGACCACGACCGTGACCCTGGTCAACAACCTGCCGACGATCGCCGGGTCACTGACGCTCCACAACCACGGCAACCACTCGACATCCGAGAGCGACGGCCAGCCGGACGCGTTTCTGGCCGCGCCGGGCGGGGGCTCCACGACGTACACCTACACCGGCACCGAGGCCGGGGGGAACGAGCGAGGCGCCTTCCAGTGGTATCACGACCATCGGATGGACGTGACTGGGCGGAACGTCTGGATGGGCCTCGCCGGCATGTACATCATCGACGACCCGGCCGACCCCCAGACGCTGCCAACGGGCGAGTTCGACGTGCCGCTCATGCTCACGGATCGGTCGTTCAATGCAAACAACCAGCTCGCCTACCGGTTCGACGCGAACGGCGTCACCGGCAACCACATCCTCGTGAACGGCGTACCCCAGCCGTACTTCAAGGTCGGCGACCGCAAGTACCGGCTGCGGATCCTCAATGCCTCGAACTCCCGCTCATACGACCTCGCCCTGAGTAACGGCCAGTCGTTCATCCAGATCGGGACAGAGTCCGGTCTCCTGCCGGCGCCTGTCCGACGCACCCGGATCCTCATCGGCCCGGCCGAGCGTGTCGACGTCGTCATCGACTTCGCCAAGCGGCTGAACCAGAAGATCGTGCTCCAGAACCTCGCCGCCGAGGGCTCCCTGCGCCAGCTGATGCAGTTCCGCGTGACACGGGACCTGACCGACCACAGCTCCGTGCCGACGAAACTCCGGCCGCTCCCAGCGCTCGACGCAACCTCGGTAGTCACGCGGACCTTCGAGTTCGGCCGGCGGAGGATCAGCAACCTATGGACGATCAACGGCCAAGTCTTCGATCCGAACCGCGTCGATGCTCAACCCAAGCTTGGCACGACCGAGACCTGGATCCTGACGAACAAGAGTGGCTCCAACCACGTCATCCACATCCACGGCGTCGACCAGCAGCTGGTGAGCCGGAACGGCGTCGTCGCCGCGCGCTACGAGCTCATGAAGGAGTCGTGGCAACTCGGCATCGGCGAAACGGTCGTGGTGAAGATGAAGTTCACCGACAACCTCGGACGATTCGTCTTCCACTGCCACATCCTGGAGCACGAGGACGCGGGGATGATGGCCCAGTACGAGGTCGTCCCGTAGAGCGGCGACACGGGACTCACCACATCAACGGCGCACGTCGCCGGCGATCGGCAACGGCTTCGAGCCCGGCCCGGCCCGCGCCGATCGTCGCGATCCTCCCGCTGCTCATCCTGCCGACGTACCAGCGCGCGGAACGCATCCGGGCAGGGGCCGCCGAGCGATCGGAGCTGTTCGGCGACTAGTCCCGGACGCGCTTCACGCTGGGCCATGCCGGGTAATATTCCCGCAGTTCGTACACTTATTCCACGCACGAAACGGAACTTGTTCCTTTCGGATAGCCGACGCTGGTGGGACTGTGCGGTCGCTCGGTGCCGCCGCTCGGTGCCACTACCCTCTCGGGGGCCCCCTCCCCGTGGATATGCGATCCGATTCGAAGAGCCTTCCGACGGACGCCGGCCGCGCCGGAGGGACCGGCCGGTCATGGTCGGTGCGCTCGGCCGGATCCGTTGCCGGAACCCTCGCCCTCGTTGCTCGATGAGCGGCGTCACCCGAGGAAGCCGCCTCGGGCGAGGGACGGGGCCGCGCAGGTCCAGGGCGGCGTCGGAGCCGGCGCCCAGCGCTGTGGCCGAGAAGATCGAGACCGACCTGGGGACCGTCGGCGCCCTCGAGCGCGAGCGGCGGCTCCGCGAACGGATCCAGCAGCTCCAGCGGGCGGCCGGCGACCTGGGGATCCGCCACGGGCGCGCGGCGGCCAGTCAGCGCGCGGTCGACCTCGCCCGCGAGGCACTCCGCGCCGAGTACGCGGCGCTTCTCGTGCGCGACTCCGAGGGGGGACCGCTGTTCATCACCTCGGGTCATGCGGCGCCGATGCCAGCGGGCCTTCACCCGCCCGTCGGGCGAGGGCTGCTCGGTCTCACGCTCGTCCGTGGGCAGGCCGTCCGCGTGCCCTCGGTCGCCCATGATCCCCGATCCCTCGGGGCGCCGGCGGGCCATCCGCGGCTCGACGACCTGCTCATCGTCCCGGTCTTCGGCGAAGATCGGCAGCTCGGACAGCTCTACGTCGCGAACAGCCTCGCGGGTGGCTTCACCGCGGACGATGAGGAGCTGCTGCCGACGCTCGCCGAGCATGTCGGCGTGATGCTCCAGAGCGGGGCCATCATCGATGAGCTGCACCACGCCCGCGCCGCGGAGGCGCGCCTTGGAAGACTCCTCGATGAATCATCGGACGAGATCCATCTGCTCGACGCCGAGACGCTGCGCTTCGTCCACACGAACGCAACCGCCCGGCGCAACCTCGGCTACTCGGAGAGCGAGCTGAGCCGGATGACACCCGCTGACCTCCAGTCGGAATTCACCTCCGACGCGGTCGTTGCGCTGCTGGAGCCGCTCCGCACCGGAGAGCGGGACGAGTTCCGGATCGAGACCTACCAGCGCCGGAAGGACGGTTCGACCTACCCGGTCGAGGTACGGCTGCGGATGGCCCGGTCCGAGCAACCGCAGGTGTTCATCTCGGTAGTTCGGGACATCAGCGAGCGGCAGGAGCTGGAGAACCAGCTCCTGCAGGCCCAGAAGATGGAGGCGATCGGTCACCTCGCCGGCGGGATCGCCCACGACTTCAACAACCTGCTGACCACGATCTCGGGGTACGGTCAGCTCCTGGCAGCGAGCCTCGATCCCGCCGACGATCGCCACGCCGATGTCGAGCGGATCCTGGACGCTTCTGATCGGGCCTCGCGTCTCACCCGGCAGCTGCTCGCCTTCAGCCGGCGCCAGGTGCTGCGCCCCGAAGTGCTCGATCTGAACGGCATCGTCCAGGGCATCGACGCGCTCCTCCACCCCTTTATCGGTGACACGATCCTGCTCAGCCTGGTGCTCGATCCCGGGATCGGCAGCGTGCGGGCCGACCGGAGTCAGCTCGAGCAGGTCATCATGAACCTCGTCACCAACGCGCGTGACGCGATGCCCTCGGGCGGCCGCCTGACGATCGAGACCGCGAACGTCGACCTCGACAGCGGCTACGTGGCCAGCCACCCGAGCGCGCAGGCCGGCCCGCACGCCATGCTCGCCGTGAGCGACACCGGGGTCGGCATGGATTCCGCCACGATGGCCCGGGTATTCGAGCCGTTCTTCACGACGAAGGAGCCCGGGAAGGGCACCGGGCTGGGGCTCGCCACGACGTACGGGATCGTCAAACAGAGCGGCGGCAACATCTGGGTCTACAGCGAGCCGGGCA